>NZ_KB235903.1:1229743-1253259 GCF_000332155.1 Kamptonema formosum PCC 6407
AGCGGGGGAGATGGGGGAGATGGGGGAGATGGGGGAGATGGGGGAGATGGGGGAGATGGGGAAGGTGGGGGAGATGGGGGAGATGAGGAAGTTAAATCCTCCCTATCCTCCCTATCCTCCCTATCCTCCCTATCCTCCCTATCCTCCCCATCCCCTCCCCAGTCCCTCCCAATCTCTCTTAACAGTTAACAGTTAACCGTTAACCATTAACTCTATCTGTTCGTGTACGGAGCCTAGTTGGTAGAAACTGCCGCACAGTAACACGCGATCGCCCTCTTGCAGATCTATATCTCCCTCCGGCCATCGGATAAACTTCCCTTCTCGCTGGATGGCTTGTACCTCTACCCCGCACAAATTTGCTAAATCCAACTCAGAAAGCTTTTTGCCTCCCCAAGGGCTATTAGCTGCCACCGCTAGCCATTGGCAAGAGTTACCACCCTGGGGAAGTGCAACTTCGCCCCTGGCCAGTAGGTAAAAACTGGCAAGTTCTTCGGGTTCTCCTACCACCAAAACGCGATCGCTTCCCTGCAAGACTGTTTGACCATGAGGATAGTCAATTTCCTCCCCCAGATTCCGCACGATCGCCATTAAACTTACCCCAGTTAATTGCCGCAAGTTAGTTTCTTCCAGAGTCATACCCACCAAAGGAGAATCTTCCGGTAAGGAGAACCATTTGCTGTTCATATCTTTAACTGCGACTTTGAGTTCCCGCGAGACTTCGAGGGGCTGGCGATCGGGGCGGAACTCTAGATAGCGACTGCTACGGATTTGTTGAACTTCTCCTTCGATGGCGATCGCTGAGAGCCCCATTCCCTCTAGTAAGTGGGAAGATAGTTCTAAACTCGCTTCAAATTCTGGCTGCACCACCTCCAGCGCCCCCAATTGATACAGCAGTTCAATATCTTTATCTTGATTCGCTCGCACCACAATATCCAACTCTGGGGCTAACTCCAAGGCTCGTTTCAAGCTCAGGCGAGTGCTCATGGGGTCAGGAAGCGCGATCGCCATTGCCTTTGCCCGTTCTACTCCCGCAGCTTCCAGTACGTGCAAACTGCCCGCATTGCCGTAGATGTAAGGAATATTTTGCGCTCTACATTCTTGCACCCTGCTTTCTGACTGGTCAATCACTACTACAGGATAACCGTGACTTTGCATCAGCCGCACCAAATTGCGGCCTACCCGCCCATAGCCACAGATCACAACGTGATTTTGGGTCGGCAAATTTTCAGCGATTGCGGTTGGTTGAGAACTTTGGTCAAAATAAGGCTGCAACGGCTCGAATGTTTCCGCCCAGTTTAAAAGTTTCGGCACCATCCCCATCACAAAAGGGGTAATTACCAAAGTAACTGCCGTTGTTCCTGCAATTAACAAATACACCCGCCGCGAAACCAATCCCAAATTTTGTCCCGCACTGGCGAGTACAAACGAAAATTCACCGATTTGAGCCAGTCCCAAACCAACAATTAATGCCGTTTTTAAGGGATAGCCAAAAGACCTGACTATCGGCGTAATGATCGCAGATTTACAGACAAATACTATAAAAACTAGCCCCAGGATCAGTTCTAGATTGTTCCACAAAAATCTAGGATCGATTAACATTCCCACTGCTACAAAAAATAGAGAGGCAAAAATATCTCGCAGCGGCTCGACATAGGTCAAAGTCTGGTCAGCATACTCCACTTCTGAAATCATTAAGCCAGCAACAAAAGCTCCCATTTCAATCGAGAAACCCAATTGTTCTGTCAGTAGAGCAATACTTAAAGCTAAGACAACTACACCCAGCAAAAACAACTCCTTACTCTCAGTTTTAGCTAAGAAACGTAGCAAAGGCGGTATTACCAAAATGCCAACGATTATAGCCCCAAGCGCAAATAAGCTGATTCTCAGTAGAGCAGAAGCGATCGCCATCCCGATCGCTTCTGCGGGTTGATTGAGCGCCGGTAAAAGCGAGAGCTAGTTCAGTTTCTATATAGTTAATGATGATGATCGAACGAGTGAATACCTGGAATCAGCCGCTTACTTCCCCCGTAACTGCAATCAGATTGGTGACCGGGAAAATTGCGGCGGTAGTAAGTGGAGTAGCAGTTGCCAGCGCGATCGCTTTGGCGACACCAGTACAAGCTTTGCAAGTGCTAGTAAAACCACCGAACCCGCAACTGGGTGATACCCTGTCGGTAGTTATCCAGGCAGATTCTAGCCAAGAAGCAAGTCCGACAGTTTCTGTTAAACAGAAGACTTACCAAGCATTTCCAATGGGGAACGGTAGATGGCGGGCGCTGCTACCTACGACCCCTTTAGATAGTGCTGGCCCAGTGCAAATCCAAGTTACCAGTGGTGGCGAGAGCAAAAATTTAACTGTACGGGTGCGCGATCGCTCTTTTCCCACTCAGTCGATTTGGCTTCCTCCCGGTAAAGATAGCGAAGGTACTGACCGCGAATTTGACCGGGTGGACGCATTTAAGGAACTCGTAACACCGCAGAAGTTCTGGAACGGGCCATTCCTAAGACCGAACGGCGGAGAAATTACTACCATTTATGGGGTAAGACGGTACTACAATGGAGTCTTTGCCAAAGATTATTACCATCGGGGTGTAGACTATGCTGGTGCTTACGGTTCTCCGATAGTAGCTGCGGCTGCTGGTCGCGTCGCTCTAGTGGGGCGTGAATCTGAAGGATTTCTGATTCACGGTAATGTCATCGGCATCGATCACGGTCAAGGGGTGGCGACTATCTATCTACACTTAAGTCGGATTAATGTCAAAGAGGGGGATGTTGTCAAAGCTGGTCAAGTAATTGGCGCTTTGGGGGCAACAGGAGCAGCTACGGGCCCTCACCTACATTGGGGGCTTTATGTAAATGGAGCCTCGGTCGATCCTGTTCCTTGGCGATATGAGGCGATTGAGTAACATTTTTGAGCGGTAAAATCCTGAAAATCTCTCGCATTAAGCTGAGAGGAGGAAAGGTAGCGGCAGGATTTATCCTACTGCCAGTGGATGATAGGATGAGACTACGAGTAGGAACAATCGCTTAGAATTCTTTTTTATTTAGGTAGGAGAGAAGCCATAAGTGTTGAGTTGCAATCTTGTGCGGGCGAGAATAGGGGGTACGATCGCAGATTTTGGCAATCATCCCAACATAAATTCTCTCTCACCTCACCCTAAATTCGAGGCGATCGCGCTCACAACCTGTGTTTTCACCAGCTCAAAAAATGTTTTCTACTCTCACCTTAAAAACTTAAACTCACAATTCTATTGATGATGCCGTCGAGCGGGGAAGCATTATGAGTATTGAAAAAATTGTCGAACAAGCTTTGCAAGACGGTTATTTAACGCCGTCGATGGAAGCAGAAGTGGGGCGGATCTGCAACACGGCCTCGGAACTTTCGATTGAAGAATATATGGCTCTCGATCGCCTGATGGGAGCTTTATTAACTGGGGAAGTTGTAGTTTTACCCCGCAAGCAGTTCATAAATGTGATGGAGGAATTGGTGCTTAGCGAGGCGATCGCGCGGGTAGCAGAAATTGAGGCGGCTAGCGAGGTGACTCTAGACGTAGGAGATATCGCTGCTTATGCCTTAAATAGGCTTCCTCCCCTTTATGCTACTACGGAGGAGGGCGCGCATTTCCAGCGGGCGAAGGCAAAAGAGCAACTTCAGGATTTGATTGCTGGTCAAGTTAACGAAGCGATCGCCCGTAACTTAGATCGACCAGACACTCCCAACCCAACAGCCTTGGGTAAATCTTCTGGAAACGAAGTCCTCTCCCAGCTAACTACGTGGCTACAAGCTAATGCCACCAATTTCGATCCTCAGCCTTTATAAAATTAGTTAATAGTTAACGGTTAACTGTTAACCGTTAACTATTAACTAATTGCTAGCTTCCTCTGAACCGTTCGGAGGGCTAACAACCGCTTTTTCTGCGCGTTTTTCGCGTTTCTTGCGATCTGCTTGCAGGACATCTGCAAGGACAATTCGCGCCTGTGCTATTTTTTCCAGATTGCTGCGGTATAGGTCTAAATCTTTAGTGACTTTTTCCTCTGGTAAGTGCAATGCTGCACAAACTTTAGCGATCGCCTGAACTCGCGCCTCTGGATCTTTTACTAAGTCAGGGTCTACTATTTCCAGCAGCGCAAACAAACCGATGGCAAATAAGCGGCTGTATTTAAATTTGGAGTTAGTCGCGATCGCAGTGATTGAGGCTTGCAAATCACCAGTATCTTCAAAGCTGGTCGATCCCTCCAGCCACGATAGCAAGTCCAAAATAGAAACGCGAGAAGCCAAACCTTCCAAACGTCTCGCATCCTGCTGATATCGCTGGGGATCGTCGCCCAAAGCCTGACAAAGCCCATTAAAAATCGAAACCTTATCCTGTTCTGGCAAATACCCTTGCATGAAGCGCTCAAAAGCTGTCACCACCCCCAAGGCGTAGATTGGGTTGTAGCGAAAATCGACGTTCACCGAAAGTAAGTGCATTTCTACCATTAACTCTTCCACTACACGACGATAGATAGAGTTAATAGGGCGAGTATGAATCGTGTAGAAACTTCGCTTTGTATCTGAGACAGTGCTGTTGTTATTCACCTGGTCTTCTAGCGGTCGAATTGCGCCGCAGCGGGGGTGCTGGGCGGTGTGAGGAAAGCCGGACTTTTTGTGCAGCGATCTTGCTGACAAATAGTTGCACGTTTTTCAAGGCTTTGCAGTCCCAACTAACGAGGCAAAACCTGGCAAATGGCGTTTTTCCAATTCGCTGATTTTGCCCACTCAGGAATCAAGCCCCACACTTTAGTAACGCCCTGCTTTGGAGGGTTTTGATACCGTCCCGACGGCGGCGTTACTGAGGTAATGCTTAATTTCTGCGATTGCGATTGGGCTACCTGTACTATCATACCTTAGCCGGGATCGCTAAATCATCTCAACTTCGGGCTGACTTACCTTTGTGGGATAAACACAACCCAGCTTTTTTGTCAAGATACAATTTCAGATTTCAAATCGATATGACACTTTCTGCTGAATTAACCGCTTTAGCTCGCTATATGGCAGGGGAATTCGACAATCGCACGCAAGCGATCGCCGATCCAGTTTGGTACGTCCACCTCCGCCTGTGGCAGCGACCATTCCCTATTTCCCTATTTTCTGAACCCAGCATCACCCTCTATGTCGAACAAGCCAACATTCTCAAACCAGACAAACCCTATCGACCTCGGATTGTACAACTGCGGCATTCACAGAGCGCACCAGAGCTTATAGAAGTTCAGTATTATATGCTCAAGGATATAGCAGCCTTGCAGGGAGCAGGTCAGAATCCTAATTTACTGAAGCAGCTAACACCAGAGCAAGTAGAACTCCTCCCCGGCTGCACTCTCACAGTTACTCGGCAAGATTTAACTTCAAACCGTTATCGGTTTCGCGCGTCCTTACCCCCTGAAACCCAGTGCTGCTTTACCTATGGCGGTCAAACTTATCAAATAGACCTCGGATTTGAGGCCTCGGCCGAAGAATTTCTTAGCTATGACAAAGGAATTGACCCTAAAACAGGCAAATCCATCTGGGGAGCTTTAATGGGCCCCTTCAGATTCGTTAAAAGCCAAGATTTTGCCTCAGAAGTAATCGGTTAAAGGCATGAAGAAGGAAGAAGGAAGAGGGAAGAAGGAAGAAGGGCAGGAATTTACCTTGGGGTGTTCCTGATACTCCTCATCTCCTGAGTTCCCGCAATCCTAAGCCTCCGATCTTTTCGCTCTAACTTGCGCGGGGTACGCCTTCTAGAGCTTCTTCTTCCGTTTCAAAAATTTCAAACACAGAATCCATCATGGTGACTTCAAACACCAGTTTGGCTTCTGGATGAACGTTGCAAATCCGAAAACTCCCCTTAACTTTATCGGCATCGCGCATTCCAGCCACCAGTGAAGTTAGGCCAGAGCTATCGATAAAGTTAACCTGACCTAGATTCACAACAACATGACGACTAAGTTTGGAAATACATTCCTGCAACTTGAGGCGGAATTGCCATGCGGTTGTGATGTCCAAGCGTCCAGTCGGTGCCAAGACGATAACTGTTGTACCGTCCTGAAGCGTATGGGTTTTTTGATCGATGTGAATCACTGACCCTTCCCTCGAGATTGTAGGTATTGCGGTGGTTGATTATCTCACAGTAGTTTAACTCAGAGCTGTGACTACACACCTATCCAATTAACCCAATCTTGGGGTTTCAAGAATGTCTCGTACAGTTCAGCTTCTGGAGTCTGAGGTTCCGGTTGATAGCCATACTCCCAGCGTACCAAAGGAGGTAACGACATGAGAATAGATTCGGTGCGACCGTTGGTTTGTAGACCGAAAATAGTTCCTCTATCGTAGACGAGGTTAAATTCGACGTAGCGGCCCCGGCGGTAGAGTTGGAAGTTCCGCTCGCGATCGCCATATTCCATCGATCGCCGACGCTCTACAATGGGCGAATAAGCTGGTAAAAAGGCGCGTCCGCATTCCTGTACAAAGGCAAACAAATCTTCCCAACTGCGGGGTTCTGGGATGCCAATTTGATTGCTGTAGTTAGCAGCAGGCCCTTTGGGGTCTGGGCCGCGATAGAGTTGGGTTTGACCGTCTTGGTAGTCAAAAAATAGACCGCCGACACCGCGCGTTTCTTGGCGGTGCTTGAGGTAAAAATATTCGTCACACCACAGCTTAAATGTGGGGTAATACTCAGGGTGGTGGCGATCGCAAGCCGCCTTCAAAGTCTGATGAAAATGAGCTGCATCTTCAGCAAAAGGATAATAGGGAGTCAAATCCGCACCCCCTCCAAACCACCAGACGTGGCCCGCCTCAAAATAGCGATAATTTAAATGCACAGTCGGGATATAAGGATTGCGGGGGTGCAAAACCATCGAAGTCCCAGTCGCGTAAAAACCTTTACCCGCCAATTCCGGGTACTGATGAAGAATCGAAGGCGGCAAAGTTTCGCCCCAAACCTCCGAAAAATTCACCCCACCTTGTTCAAAAACATCCCCTTGCGTCATCACGCGAGAACGTCCCCCACCCCCTTCCGGGCGTTCCCAGGATTCCTCTTTAAATTTGCCAATACCATCAAGGGCTTCTAAGCCTTGACAAATTTCGTCTTGTATGCCTTGCATAAACTGACTAACCCTACTTTTTGAGTCAGCAGGTAGTAGAGGCGCGGATGTAGGTGTTTTGGAAGTTGTAGAAACAGTCATAACAAATTCAAATGTAAGATTAGAGATTTTGCGATCGGCAAGGAATCCAAAATCTGGCGGTGATGTCATTATCCCACTCTAGACCAGCAGAGGGGCACAAAAAGATACATTAAGAAATAGCAACAAATATAGGATTTGCGTAACGCCGCCCTTCGGGGGGTATCCTCACCGCCCAGAGGGGGCATTACAAAGTGCCTAAGTCCTAAAACATATACATCAACAGCAGGATTTTAAAATTAACTGCTCAGATTTACAGCAAAGGTGGAAAAATAATGTCCGATCGGCTCGATATTAACTCAGTCTTAGAAATCCTTCGACCCGTCCAAGACCCCGAACTCGGCAAAAGTTTGGTGGAATTGAATATGATTCGCAACATCAAAATCGACGGGGGCAAAGTTAGTTTTACCTTAGTGCTGACCACCCCTGCTTGCCCTCTACGAGAGTTTATTGTTGAAGACTGTCAAAAAGCCGTCAAGCAGTTACCTGGAGTTGAAGGCGTAGAGGTGGAAGTCACGGCAGAAACCCCTAAACAGAAAGGAGTACCCGATCGCCAAGGCATTGAAGGTGTTAAAAATATCTTAGCTATTTCTAGCGGTAAAGGCGGCGTTGGTAAGAGTACGATCGCAGTCAATGTCGCCGTAGCATTGGCTCAATTAGGCGCTAAAGTAGGCTTACTAGATGCTGATATCTACGGCCCTAACGACCCAACAATGTTGGGTCTGGCAGAGGCTAAAGTCATGGTCACGAAAGGCCCCCAAGGAGACATTCTCGAACCGGCATTTAACTACGGCGTAAAGCTGGTTTCAATGGCCTTTTTGATTGACAAAGACCAGCCCGTAATTTGGCGCGGCCCGATGTTAAATGGTATTATCCGCCAATTTCTCTACCAAGTGCAGTGGGGAGATTTAGACTATTTGATTGTCGATATGCCTCCGGGGACTGGCGATGCCCAACTAACTATGGCACAAGCGGTACCAATGGCCGGTGCAGTGATTGTGACTACGCCCCAGACTGTCGCCTTGCTGGATTCTCGCAAAGGGTTAAAGATGTTTCAGCAGTTAGGCGTGCCCGTATTGGGGATTGTAGAAAATATGAGTTATTTTATTCCCCCAGATATGCCAGATAAACAATACGATATTTTTGGGTCTGGTGGCGGCGAGAAAACTGCTGCTGAGTTAGGCGTACCCCTATTGGGGCGCGTACCCTTGGAAATTCCTTTGCGGGAGGGTGGTGATGGAGGCGTGCCCATTGTAGTCGGACAACCCGATTCAGCTTCGGCGAAGGAGTTGAAAGCGATCGCGCAGCGCATTGCTGGTAAAGTTTCTGTAGCTGCCCTTGCTTAGAGAGTTTTGTAGGGGCGGTGCCCCCGTGCCCGCCCTGAATTTTAAGTATTTTACATAACTCAAAACTCTTCTAACTCCTAGTAAGCTAGAAATTGCCAACCTTACTATCAAAGAATTATGATTTTCCCCGGTTCAGCAGTTCGAGTTAAGGATATCGGCGAGATTTATTACGACTTTCAAGGACAAGTCCAGCGAGTCAGCGATGGCAAAGCTGCGGTACTTTTTGAAGGTGGAAATTGGGATAAGCTGATTACATTCCGGCTGTCGCAGTTAGAATCTGTGGATGCTACGGCTGGTCGTGCTAAAGGTAAATAACAAAGGTAATTGATAATTGGTAATTGGTAATTGGTAATTGGTAATTGGTAATTGGTAATAGCTAATGGCTAATGGCTAATGGCTAATGGCTAATGGCTAATGGCTAATGGCTAATGGCTAATTACCCCATCTCCCCCCATCTCCCCCCATCTTCCCCCATCTCCCCCCATCTCCCCCCCTCTCCCCCCCTCTCTTTCCCCTAGCCCCTAGCCCCTAGCCCCTAGCCCCTATATATGCGTCTTCCCCTACCTCAATTTACTGTAGAAGATCGTCGCCGCGACCACATTGGTGAGGTTATTGAAACAGCTACTACAGAATTTGTGGCTCAATGTTTAGAGCCAGATGATTTAAACTTTCCGCCGATGCCACCTTTTGGATGTTGGGTGAAAGCTGTAGACGAAGAATCTAGAAATCAGATTTACGGCGTAATTTATCATGCCACAACTTGCCCCATTGATACAGTTCACAGGGCTAGAGCTTTGGGTTTATCTCTCCAAGATTTAAGGGAACAACAACCCCAGATTTTTGCAATGTTAAAAACGGAATTTCGAGCAGCAATTGTGGGATTCCAAGGGCCGGAAGAAAGGTATAATGGTTCTGTACCGAAGCCGGGAACTATTTATCAATATATCCCGCCGCGTCCACCACAAATTCACCAAGCTGTTTATAGTTGTGAACCGGATGAGGTGATTGCTTTTAGCGAACAGTTGGATTTTTTGCGGACGCTGCTTGAAGTTAGTAATGCACCTGTGGATGCGTTGGCGGCGGCGGCGATTCGGGAGATTTATCAACTACGAAAACGCGATCGAGCCTGGTTAGTGCAGGCCGGAAGAAGTTTGAGTCTTGTGCTTAAAGATGATTACGATCGGTTAAGAGTAATTTTGAGTCAATTGCATCCATAAATAACCTAATTAAACGTTAGATACAGATAGCTAATAAGCTTAAGATATAAGCATTTTTCCTTCTATCCTAGATAACTAAAATTTCTTCTAGGTCTCCGCGTCTCCGCGTCTCCCCATCTCCCATCTCCCATATCCTTCTTCCTTCTTCCTTAATTTTATGCTAAGCGATCGCACTCCTGACAGCAAACCCCGAATCGTCGTAATTGGGGCCGGAATTGGTGGACTCACAGCCGCAGCCTTATTAGCCAAAAGAAGCTACCAAGTGCTAATCTTAGACCAAGCGATCGTTCCTGGGGGATGCGCTTCTACCTTCAAACGTAAAGGCTTTACCTTCGATGTTGGTGCTACCCAAGTAGCAGGTTTAGAACCTGGAGGTATTCATCATCGTATTTTCTCAGAATTAGACATTGAAATTCCCGCCGCTACACCCTGCGATCCCGCTTGTGCAGTATTTCTTCCCGGTGAAACTGAACCTATTAGTGTGTGGCGAGATCCTAAAAAATGGCAGTTAGAAAGGCAAAGACAATTTCCCGGAAGCGAACCTTTCTGGCAGTTATTAGCAACTTTATTCAAACCTAGCTGGAAATTTCAAGGTAGAGATCCAGTTTTACCGCCACGTAATTTGTGGGATTTATGGCAATTAACTAAAGCAGTTCGTCCCGAGACTTTGATTACTTTGCCGTTTACCTTCATGACGGTAGGTGATGCTTTAAGATTGTATGGTTTGCGGGATAATCTACGTTTGAAAACTTTTTTAGATTTACAGTTAAAGCTATATTCTCAGGTGGATGCAGAGGAAACAGCACTACTTTATGCGGCGACGGCTTTAGGTGTTTCCCAAGAACCGCAGGGATTATATCACTTGCAAGGGAGTATGCAAGTATTAAGCGAGAGTCTTGTGGAAGCTATAGAAAGAGATGGTGGAAAATTATTAATGCAGCATACAGTTGAACAAATTCATACAGTCAGTAATAAGGCTAATGGCGTAACTATTCGCAATCAGAAAACAGATGAAGTTTGGACAGAAACGGCTGACCATATTATAGTTAATGTAACTGTACAAAACTTAGTAGAATTGTTAGGGGAAGGAGAAAAATTAGCAACTAATTTAGTAACTAATTCAGTTGCTAAATTGCCAGACTCAATGGTTGGCTACAAATATCGAGTAGATAAATTGCCTCCTGCATCAGGTGCTTTCGTCATATATTTAGGAGTAGAGGAAAGTGCAATTCCTGAAAATTGTCCGCCACACCTTCAATTTTTATACGACTATAACGGCGTAATTGGTGAAAACAATTCCCTATTTGTTTCTGTCAGCAAGTCAGGAGATGGTAGAGCACCGAAAGGGAGGGCGACAATTACAGCCTCATCTTTTACCGATACTAGAAAGTGGTGGAATTGTGCGGATTATGAAGGGTTGAAACAAAGATATAGCGAAGAAGCGATCGCGCGTTTGGGTCAATATTGTGACTTAACACCTGATAAGATTTTACATCAAGAAGCAGCAACGCCTCGAACATTTGCGCGGTATACTGGGCGAGATCTAGGAGTGGTCGGCGGTATTGGTCAAAGAATACCAACTTTTGGGCCGTTTGGCTTTGCAAATCGGACACCAGTTAAGCATCTTTGGTTAGTAGGTGATTCCACTCATCCAGGGGAAGGAACAGCGGGAGTTTCTTACTCTGCTTTAACAGTGGTAAGGCAAATTGTTAATGGTTAGTGTTCGTAGTAGAGATTTAGGAGGAGAGTTATGAACAAAAAAGAATTGCTCAGACTTTACGCTGCTGGGGAGAGAATTTTTGCGAGAATTAAGATTAATGACACTGCGTTGAGTGGAGTTGACTTAAGTGGAATCAATTTGAGCAAAGCTCACCTTATGGCTTTCAATTTGAGCGATGCCAATTTTAGTAATGCTAACCTGAGTGGGGCTAGAATGCTTGGTACTAATCTAAGCGGCGCAAATTTGAGTGGTGCTGATTTGACTGACGCTGACTGCGAGAGAAGTAAAACTGATAATGTTATTTTGGTGGCAACCAACCTGACAGGCGCTAAAGGTTTTGGTAGTGGGATAGGAGCTTTTATCTGCAAAACCATTGAACCAGGAGGTGAATTCGTAGAGGGGCCCGATTGGATTGAGTAAATAAGCCATAAATTTAATGTTATACTAAGTAGTTAACGAGTGTGCTTTGCCTCCTCAACTGCTTGGTGAAGCCAAAGATATATCTCTACAAACACTGCCTTTTTGTCATTGCTGATAATAGTATTTTTAATATTGCCGTCGATAAAAGCTCTAACCAAATGCCACAAATGATACCGGAAATTAGTGTAGAAGAATTAGGCCGCCGTCTCCAGGAAGAATCAGTAGAGAAATTGCAGCTTGTAGACGTGCGAGAAACCTACGAAATTGCGATCGCATCCCTACCAGGGTTTGAAATTTTGCCCTTAAGCGAATTTGCCGCATGGTCTGACCAAATTCGTACCCGCCTCGATCCCGACGCAGAAACTCTAGTTCTATGCCATCATGGGGTGCGATCGGCTCAAATGTGTCATTGGTTGATAGATCAAGGCTTCACCAATGTCAAAAACATCACAGGCGGGATCGACTATTACTCACTAAAAGTCGATCGCACCATCCCCCGCTATTAGCCAAACTCTGTTATGGTGGGATTAACAACTCCGATCTGCTATCTTTGAGGACAGAGTTTCTGGGTTCAGAGTAGAGGCGGGTTTAGCCCATAAACTTTGCATCTCACCGATCGATTTTATACAAAACCCGCCGCCATTTGTTCGATAATTGAGCTTAAATGCCTGTGAGCGTCAATCTTACCGATCGCCAACAACGTATTCTTTGGGCAACAGTTCGCCATTATATAACTACAGCCGAACCTGTTGGCTCAAAAGCTTTGGTTGACGAATATAACCTCAGTGTTAGTCCCGCCACCATTCGTAATGCGATGGGAGTCTTAGAAAAAGCCGGACTACTCTATCAACCTCACACCTCCGCCGGACGGATTCCCTCTGACTCAGGCTACCGGATTTATGTAGATCGGCTGATCGCTCCCTCTGAAAAATTAGGTGGTAAAGTCGAACAGGTTCTAGACCAGCTTAATTGGTCTGATGGCCGGATGGAAACGCTGCTGAGGGGTGCAGCCCAAATTTTGGCAACTGTCAGCGGCTATATTGCCTTGATTACCCTTCCTCAGTCTCATACTGGTAACTTGCGCCACGTTCAACTGGTGCAAATCGACCCGAAACAGGTAATGCTGATTGTGGTGACTGATAGCTACGAAACGCAGTCAGTTTTGATGCAGTTACCTCAACCTAAAAATGGTGAAACCAGCGAAACTTTTGGGCCAGAGGATGCAGAAATAGTCGATCGCGAATTGCAAATATTATCAAATTTCCTTAATAGCCAACTGCGGGGGCGATCGCTGTGCGAACTCTCACTGATCGATGCTAGCGAATTAGGTCGCGAATTTGAACGCTATGCCGAATTATTGAAAACTGTACTCTCAGATTTGAGTCGCAAAGCTCAAACTCCAGCTTATACACGCATTTTAATAAGTGGTTTAGCAGAAGCCCTACGATTACCTGAATTTTCCCAACTCCAACAAGTTCAAACCATTATTCATCTACTAGAACAAGAACAAGAGCAACTCTGGCCTCTAATTTTTGCATCAGGTAGCTCAGAAACGCCCGGTAAGCGGGTGAAAGTGCGAATTGGGTCAGAAAACCCCTTAGAACCGATCCGCTGTTGTACGCTAATTTCCTCAACTTATCAGCGAGGTTCAGTGCCGGTGGGCAGTGTCGGAGTTTTGGGGCCGACGCGGATGGTTTATGAAAATGCGATCGCTGTAGTCGAAGCAGCAGCAGATTATTTAAGCGAGGCGATCGGTGGAACTTGAGCAATTTATCCTGATAGCTATCTCTAGCTTGGGAATATAAAAAGCATAGATGCACCCTGATTTACAAACCCCAAGCAAAACTTGCCTGGGGTTTTTTATAGCTAGGGGCTAGGGCGTGTTTTCAAACTATAGCAACCGCCAGGGCGGTTAAGGGGCTAGGGGCTAGGGGCTAGGGAAGAGGGGAAGAGGGGATGAAGAAAGTTTCAACGTCTTAACCGCCCTGGCGGTTGCTATACAACCATAACAGAATGCAGGCGATCGCGATCGTGGCTGTATAATTTGTAGCTAGCTTTTCATATCGTGTAGCAATACGTCTCCATTGCTTGAGTCGGTTGAGAGCACGTTCCACAATGTTACGTGACGGTAGATTTCACGAATTAAAGAGCGATCGCACCCAGGAACCGATCAAAGCGTTTACCTGTTCTGGTACTTCGTCGTGGGGACAGTGGCCGGCGCGGATAAAATGTTCTGTTAACTGAGGATAATGTTGGCGAAACTTGGCGCTTCTTTCTTGTGAATTCATCCAAGGGTCAGCTTCTCCCCACAACATTAACAAGGGACAGCTCATTTGACTGAGCAATACATCTATTTTTTCCCCTTGAGGTGTCCTAAAGACAGAAGCAAATACTTTAACTGCACCGCGATCGCAGGAAGGAAGATAAATCTCTTCCACTAACCGAGCTGTGACTGCACTTTGGTCGAGATAAACTTTTTCTAGGGTTTTCCGAATTACCGATCGCTGCCTAATATACTGAAATAATAGAAAACTTGCCCAATCTTGTTGAAATAAGACCTTAGCTAGGGAAGCAAGGGCTTTTTGCAAGGGAGGCGCGTCGGGGGCCGGTTGTGGCTCGCTAAATGGCCCGGCGCTGTTGATTAAAATTAATCCTGCGGCTGAGGCTGGACGTTGAGCGGCGACACACAAAGCTGCATAACCTCCCAGGGAATTTCCAGCTAATACTGCTGGCCGACCAATCACATTGGTGATGAAATCATCAAGTTGGTCGCGCCAAAGATCGCCGCCATACTGCCATTCTGGTTTAGCTGAACGCCCAAATCCTAAGAGGTCGATCGCCCACACTTCAAAATCTTTGCTCAGTTCGGCGATATTCTTTCGCCAGTGGTCGCAAGATGCGCCAAACCCGTGAATTAATAGCAGGGGAGGGCGTTGGGGCTGCGTTTCTCCGGCACGGATGTAGTAAATTGACTGTCCCCGCCACTGCCAGATTATGCCGGGTATAGATGCTGTGGTAATAGCTGGGGTTGCCTGCATGATGTAAAGATTTAATAAGTTATTTGAACCATTGTATCGAAAAATCGGGAGGGGGAGGGATGGCGATCGCCTAGTGTTCGGTCTGCCGAAGAATATTTTCCGAAGCTATTCTCTTTTGTTAAGTATTTTGGTAATCTAGGAATATAAGTAGAATTGCAATGTTCAGTTAAGTGGACATATTCAATAGTAGGGGAGCCAACTATGCAGGGCGTGAATGTTATCCACCTGACAGTTAGGGAGTTTTCTGAGTGATTGCTTTATCTCCGCGCCCCGTAGGGCGCAAGTGGGTTACGGTTAGATTCGCTTCTACCCTCTACCTTTGTCCTATTTTGGATCTGCTTTTAGCAGAGGTTCCGGCTCCGTGGAAAGCGGAACTCCGGTTAGGACTTCAGGAAGCTTTGGTGAATGCTGCTAAGCATGGGAACAAATTAGATCCCAGCAAAACAGTTGCAGTACGTTTTTCCTTTATGTCAAATCAATTGTTGTGGGTGATATCAGATGAGGGTTCAGGCTTTTGCGCCCCTTGTGAGTGTAGTATCCCCCCATCTATGTGCGATCCACATACAGATAACTTTACCCCCCCCCATGTTGAACAAGAATGTGGCAGGGGGTTATTTATTCTTTATCAAATTTTCGATCGGGTGGAGTGGAACTCTCAGGGTACAGAGTTAACTCTGTGCAAAGAAGTTGACCGCCGTTCTCGGTTGCCTTATGTGCGTTAGGGTTTAATCAATTTTGAGTTGTAGGGGTGGTGTCCCCGTTCCCGCTCTTTGAGTTAATAAAGAAGTTTATTAGCTCAAAGCTGAAGGTGAGCGATCGCCTACTTTTATACTCCTACAATCTCACAATGCGGAACTATTTACCGTGTCCGTGAGTGGGACAAGGGGGAGCAGAGATTGACTTATCTAGCCAGCCTACTGCTTGACTGAGGCGGGGTAGAGCTTCCTCTGTTTGGTTTTTGAGCAAAAATACTAAGGCTGCTGCTGCTTGTTCGCTGGCGCGAGCTGAGCGGTTAGCTTTGAGTCTGTGCCAATCTTTTTCGGAGATGGCTAGGCGCTGGGCTAGTGCTTGGGCTAGTTCGATTGTGCTAAGTTCGTTGAGGTTGATGCTGGGTGATGACTGGGTAGTTTTGAGCATAGTTATTGGGGAGGTAGTTTGGTTTCCATCCCTGTAGGGATTTAAAATTAATCCACTTAAGGTTCTTACTATACCGCAAACAAGAGCAATAACTAATTTACAAATAGGTTTTCTTAACTATTGGTCAGGGTAAATACGGAATGAAAACGCCTCAAGAGTCGCCGGGAGAAAATGAAGCTGAATTTGAACAAGCATTGCAGGAAGTGGAGAGAGTGCTGGCGGATGTTAAGGAACGTTACGAACAGGTGAAGCGCGATCGCGATCGACAGGTTGAACTGGGACATCGACGGGAGGATATTCGTCAGCAGCAGCGTCGAAATCCTTTACCTGAGTTTAAGGCAGAATTGCGACAAATTCAGCAGGAATTGGAAACTATAGAACTTAATTTGGAAAGTAGCCTGTTTAGTTGGGGAAGTTTGAAACAACCTTTTTGGCAGGCTGTGCGGTTTGGGGGAGTGGGAATTATTATTGGTTGGATGTTGAAGTCTTTTGTGGGGTAGGAAAATTGTTTCCTAAAAACACTTTATCAAAAGCACAATCAAGAGAGAAAAATCGCAAATAAACGCAGATAAATTCAATAATTATCTGCGTTCATCCAGCTATATCTGCGGTTAAAAAATCCCCTTATGCACCACCGCGTAATTTATCCAAAACGGTGCGATCTTCTAAGGTAGAAGTATCTCCTGTAACTTCTTGACCGGCGGCTAAAGAACGCAACAACCGCCGCATAATTTTACCCGATCGCGTCTTCGGTAAAGCATCAGTAAACCGAATCTCTCCGGGACGCGCGATCGCGCCAATCTCACTGACAACGTGCTGTTTCAACTCCTTCTCTAACTGCGGACTCGAACTATACGCACTATCCAAGGTAATAAAAGCTACAATCTCCTCTCCCTTAATCTCATCCGGCTTACCCACAACCGCCGCCTCAGCGACCGCAGGGTGAGAGACTAAGGCTGATTCAATCTCCATTGTACCGAGTCGGTGGCCGGCAACACTAATCACATCGTCCACGCGGCCCATCACCCAGAAATAGCCATCTTTATCCTTGTGTGCGCCATCGCCGGCAAAGTATAAATAATCGCCATTTTTCGGGCGCAAATATTCCCAGTAAGTGCGACGGAAGCGATCGGGATCGCCGTAAAGCGTTCGCATCATTCCCGGCCAAGGATGCTTGACGACTAAATAGCCGCCGCTTTCATTGGTAACGGGTTCGCCGTCTTGATCGATGACATCGGCGACAATTCCAGGGAAAGGTAGGGTTGCAGAACCGGGTTTAGTGGCGATCGCACCTGGTAACGCTGTAATCATAATCCCGCCCGTCTCAGTTTGCCACCAAGTATCGACAATTGGACATTTGGAGTTACCGATGATCCGGTGATACCACATCCACGCTTCCGGGTTAATGGGTTCGCCAACGGTTCCCAACAGCCGCAAAGATGATAAATTCCGGGATTTGGGGTGATGTTCGCCCATTTTCATAAACGATCTGATCGCAGTCGGCGCGGTGTAGAAAATGTTGACACCGTATTTCTCGATTACATCCCAAAAACAACCGGGGTTGGAATTACGCGGCGCACCTTCGTACATCAGGGTTGTAGCGCCGTTGGACAGCGGCCCATATACAATGTAGCTGTGACCTGTAATCCAGCCGACATCGGCCGTACACCAGTAAACATCGGTATCTTGCAGGTCGAAGATCCACTTCGTGGTCATGTGGGCGTATAGATTGTATCCGCCGGTGGTGTGAACAACGCCCTTCGGTTTACCTGTACTACCGCTGGTGTATAGAATAAACAGCATATCTTCGCTGTCCATTGGTTCGGCGGGACAGTCGGCGGATATGCCTTGTTGTAAGTCGTGCCACCAATGATCGCGGCCGGTTTCCATGTGGATTTGTTGTTTTGTCCGTTGAACCACCAGAACGTCTGTAACGCTTGGTGTTGCGCCGTTAGCGAGGGCTTTGTCTACTTGTTCTTTCAGGCCAACGATCGCATCTTTGCGGAAGCCACCATCTGCCGTAATTACCAATTTAGCTTGGCCGTCGTTGAGGCGATCGCGCAAAGCTTCAGCGCTGAATCCGCCAAACACTACGCTATGGATTGCCCCAATTCTGGCACAGGCTAACATCGCGATCGCGGCTTCGGGAATCATCGGCATATAAATACCAACGCGATCGCCTTTTTGCACTCCCAATTGTTTAATTACATTCGCCATTTGGCAGACTTCGCGGTGGAGTTGCGCGTAAGTGAGAGTCCGTGAGTCTCCCGGTTCCCCTTCCCAAATCAGCGCCGCTTTATTCTTTCTCCAAGTCGTCAAATGCCTGTCTAGACAGTTGTAGGAAATATTAATTTTACCGTTGACAAACCACTTAGCAAAAGGCGGTTGCCAGTCGAGTACGGTATCCCATTTTTGGAACCAGTCAAGTTCTTTTTCTGCGAGTTCTGCCCAGAATGCTTGGGGATCTGCTTTAGCGCGATCGTAGAGTTGTTTGTACTCTTCCAAGCTTTTGATATGCGCTTTTTCGGAAAATTCCGCCGGTGGCTGGAATAAGCGTTTTTCTTGCAGTATTGATTCGATCGTATCTTGTGACATCGTTCTTAAATGTAACTTCAATTAGTCTTTTTAACTATTGTTTGCACAAGTTGGGACAAAAATATGTTTATTTTCCTTAAGACTTGAGAATCTCCTGTAAACTTAAATTTTTAACTATTGATTGAGTGGATAAGTTATGAGATAATAAAAATGGTAGTATCTTGGTTATCCTGTGGATGAGCGACGGTTTGATGAATTACCAAGTTGAGTTTAAGCCGAAAGCGATTAAAGATTTAGAATCTTTGCCAGTAGAGGTACAAAACCGAGTTTTGACCAAGATTGAGTTAATGCAAAATAACCTAACTGGGGATGTGAAACGCTTAACTAACTACACGCCAGAATATCGACTGCGGGTAGGAGATTACCGAGTTTTATTTGAAATCGAGGAAGATGTTTTGGTAATCTACCGTGTCAAACATAGAAAAGATGCTTACACTTAGACAATTGGAGGAAATATTAATGATTCCATTACATCCTGAGTTTATTACGAAAAATGGCAAAAAGGAATTTGTCGTGATACCTTACGAAGAATTTGAAGCACTGCAAGAATTAATTGCTGACATGGAAGATTTGATGGATTTGAGAAAAGCCAAGGAGGAAGATGTAAATCAGCCTTCAGTACCGTTAGCAGAGGTGAAAAAAATGTTAGGATTTTAAGATATATGGGACTTACGCACCCAACCAAAGAAACCGGGTTTTTTGACGAAAATACTTCGCCCTCACCCACATACGATCTCAAAAACCCGGTTTCTGCGACGACCTGCGTAAGTCTCGATCTAATGAAATTGTTGTTAAAATTGACTCTAAAAAAAGCCATGACTGAAAATTTAGAAGCAAGCCAACTTTCACTAAATGAGGTTCATTGCCTTCTCAAACTAGAAAGACAAATAGAAGGTTCTTTTGCTGAATCTTTATCTCTGGAACCACTAACCGACGTTGAACAGCAGGAAATATTGGAGATCGGTCATAATTTTTGGCGTTATCTAGAAGCTGGAAAAATTTCTGAAGAACTGGTTAAATTTTTAGTGCTTTCACCATTAATGAGATTAACAGGATTTTTCAAAATTCCTGTCGTCCTGACAATGGAAAATAGTATACCTATTGAAGTTGAAGATGGAGACACTTTAATTAAAGGGCGCTTGGATATTTTAGCAGTAAATCAGCCCGATGCAGAGATAACAGCGACGCGGTTTTGGATTTTAGTAGTCGAGGCAAAAAATAGTACACTCGATCCTTGGGCGGGTTTACCCCAGTTACTAACTTATACTTATAAAAGTTTGCAGCAGCAAGCCTCTGTTTGGGGATTAACGACGAATGGACGTAATTATCAGTTTGTGCATTTGACACGGGGAAATCCTTGTACTTATCAGATTTTACCAGAATTAAGTTTGATTGACAGGGAGCGATCGGTTCAGTTAGTGCAAGTGTTGAAAGCTATTTGCAAGTTGCAAAATGTACAGTTACAATTGGCATAACTCAGTTGAAATAAGAAGAAAAGCTATGACTGAAACTTTATCAGACATCATCAATTCCCTCCCAAATTTGGGCAACAGGAATCGTTTTACCAGTCATTGCTTCATGCCAAGCTTGACGAAAATCTGCTAAAATTGTTTCTTTAGGTTGCTCTTCTTCATTAATTTCTGTTACTTCTTGAATGAGCACAATCACTTCGACTCGGCTATCTCGTTCTAACTCTAGTGGTTCATCAACACACAATTGTCCTTGATTATCAATCGTTGCCATCACTTTAATTGCTTTCATTTGTCCTCCCGATAATTTAAGGTGTAAGAAGTTGTTAAATCAACCAACTTATCCAGCGTTTCCTCTGCCGATACTTGCAATTGATCCTCACCAATATCAAATCGAGGATCTTCAATCAAATCTGGATCGCTGCAATAAGCATCCACATCGGCAAACAGCTTGTCTAAAATTTTAAATTCTCTTCCTAGTTGGAGATTATTATCACCCTTAAACAGTTGTATAAACCGCTGCTCAAACTCATCAGCACTAATAGTATTGCCAACAAACTCTTGTAATAACTTGATATATTTCTCCATACCTATCCACCTCCAATATCTCCAGTGGTGGTTAATTCCACAACTTGTGAAGAATTCAGTTTCCAACCAATAACAAAGTTATCTCCTGCATCCACAATAACATTCAAATTAGTTAATAGGTCAAAATAGTGCTTTACTGGTTGCCTGCGATAAGTACCCGCAATCTCCTGCACTCCCTGTTTCTGCAAGTGAACTTGAATAGCCTTGGTAAAACTATCTAGCCCCTCATGGAACCTCTGGCGGATCTTAAGAGACAATGGAAGGGAAGTTATCCCCGCAGAAGTAACAGCAAGGTCAACCCTGGAACCATGAGACTCGACGAAGCCGTAGAATTTGCCGAAAACCCAGAGCCCCGATGCCCCTGCGTCCTCCTACTGGACACATCAGGCTCAATGCAGGGCGCACCCCTTGATGCCCTCAACGAAGGACTGCAAACCTTTAGGGATGACCTCACTAGAGACGAACTCGCCAAAAAGCGCGTAGAAGTAGCCATTGTCACCTTCGACAACCAGATTAAAGTCGTGCAAGACTTTGTGACAGCCGACCAATTTGAGTCCCCACTGCTGACAGCCCAAGGACAAACCCACATGGGCGCTGGTATCAGCTACGCCCTGGACATGATCGCCGCCCGCAAGTCGGAATACCGCAACAACGGCATCACCTATTACCGTCCCTGGGTATTTATGATTACTGACGGCGAACCTCAAGGAGAGTCAGAACAGCTTGTAGAACAAGCCGCCCAGCGGATCAGAGAGGAAGAAGCTAACAAGCGCGTTGCCTTTTTTGCTGTCGGCGTGGAAGGCGCTAATATCTCACGTTTAGCCCAAATTGTCGATCGCACTCCCGTAAAACTTAGAGGGTTAGATTTCCGCGAAATGTTCATCTGGCTGTCCGCTAGTATGCAAAGAGTATCTCACTCAAAAATTGACGAACAAGTAGCACTCCCGCCCCCTGGATGGGGAACAGTTTAGTAATTGTTAACTGTTAACTGTTAACTGTTAACTGTTAACTGTTGACAGTTAATTGTTAACTGTTGACCAATAACTAACAACTAACAACCAACAACTAACAACTAACAACTAACAACTAACAACCAACAACTAACAACCAACAAATGACAGAAGATAAAGGACAAATAATTAAATGCCGAATTGTAGCGGCATCAGTGATGGGAACAAGTCACGAAAAGCGATCGCAACCCTGCCAAGATGCACATAGATGGGAACTTCTACCAGACGGCATTTTAGTCGCCGCAGTTGCAGACGGTGCTGGTTCAGCTACACTTGCAGAAGTGGGAGCCCAAATTGCAGTCACAGCCTCCGTAGAAGCCATTTCTCAGAACCAGCAAACATGGTTTGAAGATGACAGCAATTGGCATCAATTGCTCGCTGAAGCCCTGAAAACAGCGCGGGAAGCTGTGGAAGCAGAAGCAAAAGTTAGAGAAGTCAAAGCGCGAGATTTAGCCAGTACATTAATTTTAGCTATAGCTACTCCTTACCTGTTAGCAGTTGCCCAAATTGGGGACGGTGCGGCGGTGGTAGGAGATAGCGAAGGCAATGTTATCGCAGTGACAGTTCCACCCTGTGGCGAGTACATTAATGAAACTATCTTCCTGATTTCAGACAATGCTTTGGAAACAGCACAATTGCAAGTATGGCGAGGAAAATTAACGCATTTAGCCCTGTTCTCCGATGGTTTGCAAATGTTAGCCTTAAAGATGCCAGACGGCACGCCTCATGTTCCCTTCTTTTCCCCCTTATTTCGGTTTGCGGCACAAATAGAGGATGAAGTAGAAGCCAAACAGCAGTTAGAATCATTTTTGCGATCGCCCCGCGTTACCGAACGCACTGACGACGATTTAACCTTATTATTGGCAAGTTTTTCTAGTTAGGAGATTGAGCAATGGAACCCAAAAGATATTATTTTAAGCTAGAAATGGAACAGTTGCCAGACGATGTTTGGCAGCAGTTTAAATATAGCGACATTGTAAAAACAATGAAATTTCAAAATAAAGTAGAAATTGTAGAACAGATTGAAACACTGCCCGAACCAGTTTTTGATAATTTAAAACAAACCCTCAGAAAAATCAGGGATGAAAACTTCTTTAAACTAATAAAAGCCAATCCCGAAAAGTTTGAATGGTTTCTGACCGCCTCGGTAGCCGTCTCAGAGGAAGAACGGCGTTTGGAGGCCTTGGAGGATGAAGCATGGAAAGATTTGTAAAGGGTGATGTTGTAGTGACTTTATTTCCCTATTCAGACTTTAGCAAAACGAAACGCCGTCCTGCTCTAATTTTAGCTGTACTCCCTGGAGAAAATGTAATTGCGTGTCAGATTACCAGTCAGCCAATTATTAATCGTTACGCAATTTCGATTAGCCCTACAGATTTTACCGCAGGTTCGCTGAAAAAAGAGAGTAAGATTCGCCCAGAAGTAACTCATACAATTGAGCGCAGTGTTATTAGTTACAAAGTCGGGAGTTTTACACCGGAAAAAGTAGAGGAAGTAATTAAAAAACTGGTAGAAATCCTAGAAGAATAGTAAATCACTATAATACTAAAAAAACAGCAGAAAAACCCTCTCAACCGCTGATAAAGTAAGGTGGGTACAAGCCGCAAAAAACTTATAACTCATAGCCGAAGATGGTTCTCAGCTTGCGCCCACCCTACAAGGTTTCTTCTTCCTTCTTCTGATATATAACAACTGCCAAGATGGTTAGGACACTCCGAATGGCTGAAACCATTGATTCTCTTCCCCTCTTCCCCTCTTCCCCTATTTACCCTTCCCCAT
>NZ_KB235903.1:1253359-1295088 GCF_000332155.1 Kamptonema formosum PCC 6407
TCTCTTCCCCTCTTCCCCTAGCCCCTAGCCCCTAGCCCCTAGCCCCTTCTTATGCAACTGCAACGCCAATTCAGCGGACAATTAATTACCTTAGACACCCGTAGCGCGATCGCATCGGGCGGAGAAGGCCGCATTTACGCAGTCTTGCAAAACCCCTCCCTAGTAGCAAAAATTTACCATAAGCCCACAGACGAAGACGCAGACAAACTGACAGTAATGTTCAGTATGCCGCCCGACGCGCCGATCGCAGCCCCCGGACACGCCTCAATTGCCTGGCCCATTGACTTACTGCGAACCGCCGGCACTACCGAAAAAATCGTCGGCTTCCTCATGCCCCGCGTTACCAAGGTAGCCCCGATCCACACCTTCTACACCCCCAAAACTCGCCGCGAACAAAAGCCCCTATTTAATTATCTTTACCTACACCGTACAGCCCGCAACCTCGCCGCCGCTGTCAACGCCCTTCACGTTCGAGGTTACGTGATCGGAGATGTCAACGAGTCGAATATCCTCGTCACCGACACCGCCTTAGTTACTCTCGTAGATACTGATTCCTTTCAAGTCCGAGATCCTTACACGGGCTACGTTTACCGCTGTCCTGTAGGTAAACCAGAGTTTACGCCCCCAGAATTGCAGGGTCAAACCTTCCGCAATATCGATCGCACTCCAGAACATGACTTATTTGGCTTAGCAGTGCTAATTTTTCAGCTATTAATGGAAGGGACGCACCCTTTTGCAGGAGTTTATCAAGGTAGCGGCGAACCTCCGCCCATAGAAATTAGGATAAAATCAGGTTATTTTCCCTACGCCCTCAAACGAGTTCCCTTTCGCCCTATGCCTGCGGCACCGCCTTGGGACATTTTACACCCAACTTTGCGGCAGATGTTTCTGCGGTGTTTTGAGGAAGGGAATCAAAACCCTGTCAACCGTCCAGATGCTAAAAGTTGGGTTAGTGCTTTAAAAGAAGCCGAAGATGCGCTGGTAACTTGCCATAAGAATACTCAGCATAAATATGGGAATCATTTAAAAGCTTGTCCTTGGTGCGATCGCGCCAAGTTACTCAAAGGCCGCGATCCCTTCCCCTCCCGTAGCGCCGTCCGCAGCGGACAGAACTTGCAACCGATGAAGGCTAAACGCAAACAGCAAGCGCCGCCTCAGATTGTGACAGTACCACAACAGCGCAGCCAGATGCAGACATCCCCCACACCCCAGAGGGGTTTAACTCGTCAATTGGGACAATACCCAGTACCGCTGATTGTTACTGGGATGTCACACCGCACTCCGGCGGTACAATCGCCCCCTATTGGCGGATTTCGAGGCTTTGTTCAGGATACCGTTTGGGGTACAGCTTGGGGCGGTTTGTGTTTGGCGGCGATCGCAGGTGGAATTTACGCCGCAACAGATCGGGATGGCGGTGCAATTTTGGGCGCAATCTTTGTAGGTACAATTTGGGGAATTTTCTTTGGCGTAATTTGGGGCGTATTAACTGTCCCACCCAATCAAGTTGGGCGAAAATGGGCAGGTATATTTTTGGGTGCGATTTCCGGCGCTTTGTTGTTAACTGCGATCGGCGGTGTAGTATTTGGCGCAATTAACAACAAACCTGAGATTGGAGAAGCGATCGCAACTGGTCTTTGCGCTGGTACCTTTTGGGGCGCTGTTTGGAGTGGTTTTAAGCCACCCTGGGCGATGCCTGTAGGCCGCGTCTGGGGAAGACAGGGGGCATTCTTGGGGATGATTTGGGGCGTTTTTCTAGGGGCAATTGCTGGAGCTCTTTTAGGTTTGGGGTTTGCAATCTGGCCAGAACTCAATGGTAAGAATACTCCCCCTGTGGAATTGGCAACTCTATTAGTTCAGGTGATTGTGATCTCGGCTGGTTTGGGTTCTGTAGGAGGTTGTCTCGGAGGTGCGTTATTGGGGGCTTTTGGGGCTGCACCCAAGCTGCCAGCAGCGTTTCAGCCTTCGGGAGGCAAAGGCGCGATTTTGGGTACGATTTGGGGTAGTTTTTTGGGTGCGATCGCCGCCGCAATTTTAGGCGGTGTCTTGTCTGCGGCATTACCTGTAT
Organism: Kamptonema formosum PCC 6407; assembly: GCF_000332155.1. GTDB lineage: Bacteria > Cyanobacteriota > Cyanobacteriia > Cyanobacteriales > Microcoleaceae > Kamptonema > Kamptonema formosum. Next base: position 1,255,425 of record NZ_KB235903.1, read on the forward strand.
TTAATAGTACGCCACCAGTGGAAGTTGGAACCTTACTAGGTGCGATCGTCTCATCCGCAGGTTTAGGCGCGATTTGGGGTATCATCTCCGGTGCCGTCTGGGGGGCCTTAGCGAGATGGTAAGTCCGTAACGCCGCCATCTTGGCGGTATCCTAACCGCCAAGATGGCGGCGTTACGTATGACCTCAATCAAAAGCGATCGCCTAGTTAAAAAGACTAAACCAACGCGACAATAAATATGTTATTCAAGATTAAAGGGCGAACGATGGGACTCGAACCCACGAGATGGTGGTACCACAAACCACTGCCTTAACCACTTGGCTACGCTCGCCATCACATTGACATTTATGAATATAACACTTTACCTTCGCATAAGTCCATAGTTTCACTAAAAATTTTCCTGTCTCCTCCCTCCCCCATCTCCCCCCACTCCTCCCCCCCTCTCCCCCCCTCTCCCCCCTCTTCCCCCTCTTCCCCCTAGCCCCTAGCCCCTAGCCCCTAGCCCCTCTCCCCCATGACCCACTGTGTCACCCCTGGATGCCAAAACCCCCGAAACCCAGACACAGCGCAACATTGCCAGAGTTGCGGTTCCCGGTTGTTACTTCAACAACGCTATCGACCCATGCGGCCCATCGGTCAAGGTGGCTTTGGGAAAACCTTTTTAGCAGTCGATGAACAAATTCCCCTCAAACCATCCTGCGTCATCAAACAATTTTCCTTTCCCACTCACGACCCAGAAAGCTACAATACAGCCGCTAGATTATTTCGCCAAGAGGCCCTGCGCCTTAACCAACTTGGCGGACACCCTCAAATTCCTCAACTATTAGCCCACTTTGAAGAAAATCACCTTCTCTATCTAGTTCAAGAGTTTATTGAAGGGCTAACTCTCTCCCAAAAATTGCGCCAAACAGGGATTTTTAACGAAGAGGAGATTTGGGAATTGCTACGGGACTTGTTACCCGTACTCCAATTTATCCACGAACATTCTATCATTCATCGCGACATTAAACCAAGCAATATTATTAGCCGCAATAGCGATAGCAAACCAGTTTTACTCGACTTTGGGATTGCTAAAATGATTCCCAACAATGCTGTCATTCATACGGGTACGATTATTGGTTCTCCCGAATATATGGCCCCCGAACAATCGCGAGGAAAAGCGATATCAGCTAGCGATCTATTTAGTTTAGGCGTTACCTGTATTCACTTAATGACAGGTGTTTCTCCTTGGGATATGTATGACATGGTAAATGACCGTTGGGCGTGGCGAGATTTTTTACCTACTCGTAACAGTGACAACTTAAATAAAATTCGTCAAAGCCAGGTTAAGCTCGGTAAAATCTTAGATAAATTGCTAGAACATTCTCTGGGTAAACGCTATCAGTCGGCAGAAGAAGTTTTAAAAGACACGATCGCTAGCACTAATCCAGCTATTAGCAAAACTTCTAAAGTAGTCAAGTCTAAGCTTACACCAGTGAAATCGGTTTCATCACCATTTCGTCCTAGTTTTCTGGTAAAAATCCTACCTTGGTCTGTTAAACCTACTGGAGATAATTTGATATCGGCAGCAGGTGTTGATTACACTCAATTGCAACATTTACTAGCAGCACAAAAATGGAAACAAGCGGATCTAGAAACTTGGATAGTTCTCTGTCAAGCTTTGGGTAAACCAACTAAATGTTATCTTCATCCCAATGAAATTGATAATTTACCTTGTGTAGATTTGGAGACAATTAATCAACTGTGGGTGAAGTACAGTAACGGGCAATTTGGCTATAGCATACAAACGCAAATTTATGATAGTGTTGGCAATGATTACGCGAAATTTTGCGATCGCGTTGGCTGGCTTACTTATAATCCTCATAATCCCTACGAAGGCCTAAACTTTAGTCGCACAGCGCCACCTGGACATTTGCCCTCGCGGATATGGGTAGTCGGCTTAAAATGGTGGCGACATCTAGAAGTAATGGCTGCTAAACTCAGTCAATGCGAAGTATATTTTAAGTAGATTAATATCAACTAGGATTTACCCACGTCGAGGTTAGAAACCGGGTTTCTTCGTAGATATCTAGTTGAGAATCGGGGATTTGTCAGAGAAACCCGGTTTCTTTGTGTAAGTCATAAATTTATGATACAATTACTAAATAATAATTCTCGGCTAATCTCTCCCTACCTGAAATGGACGAACTACGCCGCCAAGCTTATCAAAATTTGATTGATGCCCTCCTCACCTGCGATCGCGAGGAAGAAATGGGCATTATGCAGGCTAATTTAGAGTTGATAGACGAGGGTTTTGCCCAATTTTTGCGGCGAGACTGGGCAACTCAAACTCTGGGAAAGTTGCAGGATGAAGAAGCTTTCAATTGTGCTATTAATTTACACAACTTTAATCTGGGTTTTTCTAGTCTGCGGCAAGGCAGTCGGGCAAGTAATTTAGAGGTAAGTATCGCTTGTTTGGAGATTGGGTTAACTGTTATTACTCGCGAAGCTTACTCGGAATATTGGGCAGCGTTTCAAAACAATCTGGGGGCTGACTACGGCAACAGAATCAGAGGGGAAAAAGCAGAGAATTTGGAAGTGGCGATCGCGGCTTATTTGGCATCTTTGGAAGTTTACACCCGTGAGGCTTTTCCGATCAATAATGCTGAAACTTTATATAACCTCGGACTTGCCTACCGGGATAATTCCCAACTCCCAGCAGCTTACGATACCTTTAACACTGCCATTGAGACAGTCGAATTAATGCGGAGTGAAATCATTATCGGTGGTGAAGCAGACAGACAGAAATTAGCTGAAGAATGGAATAAACTTTATCAGGAAATGGTCGAAGTTTGCCTAGCAATGGCAAACCAAACTGCCGCCCTAGAATACGTCGAACGCAGCAAAACCCGAAACCTCGTAGAATTATTTTACAATGCCCGCAGTGTCCCGCAAAATCCACAGCCGATTAGTTTTGCTGAAATTGGCAATCTGTTAGCTGAAGATGAGGCAATTTTGGAATGGTACATTACCTTTAACGGCTTTAAAGTTTTCATTGTCACCTATCAACCCTTCTTAGCCCCCCCTTACCAAGGGGGGGTTGGGGGGGTTGATGTTTGGGAATCTTCCGAACAAGATTTGCAAGCATTAGAGGAATTTCAACGGGAATATATCGACGACATCAAAGATAATGAAAAATACGACAACTGGAAAAACCAGCTAGAAACCCGCCTGGAAAAATTAGCTGAAATCTTACATATAGATGAAATAATTTCTCGCCTCCCGGAAACTTGTAAGCGATTAATCTTAGTTCCCTTCCGATATTTGCACTTGTTACCACTTCACGCCTTAACCAGTCGCCGACTCAGGGAAAATGTAGAAGAAACTGGCAGTCTCCTCGATCTTTTCCCTGGCGGCGTGAGATATACTCCCAGTTGTCAGCTATTACTATTATCTCAGCGGGTAAATCCGCCTGGGGAAGATTCATCACCGAGAAAATTGTTTGCCATTCAAAACCCGACAGAAGATTTAGACTTCACCGATATCGAAGTTGAAGCTATTGCTAAATCCTTTAATCCTGCCGAAGTTTTGAAGAGGGAAAAGGCAAGTAAGACAGGATTGCAGGAACGAATTACCGGGTTACAAGATGCCGATATCGCGCATTTTTCTTGTCACGGTTTTTTCGACTTTTCCAATCCCCGGAAATCCGCTTTAATCTTAGCTGGGTCGAAAGTAACCCCCCTTAATCCCCCCTTGGTAAGGGGGGAGACTGGAGAGGATTTCTCCTTGGTAAGGGGGGAGACTGGAGAAGATTCCCCCTTACCAAGTGGGGAGACTGGAGAGGAGAAAAAAGAAAATTCTCCCTTGGCAAGGGGGGAGACAGGAGAAGATTTCCCCTTACCAAATGGCGAGACAAGAGAAGTCCCCCCCTTACCAAGGGGGGGCTAGGGGGGGTTTCCTCCAACCAAAGTTATATTCGTTCCCGCCGAGGCGAAATCTTCGATATTACCCAATGCGTAACGCTGACAGAAATCTTTGATTTAAAGTTAAATAAGTGCAGTTTAGTTACCCTTTCCGCCTGCGAAACTGGGTTGACTGATATTAGAGATACCACTGATGAGTATATCGGATTGCCTAGCGGTTTTTTCTATGCGGGGGCCACGAATGTAATTAGCACTTTATGGGCAGTTAATGATGTATCTACGGCTATTTTGATGATCAGGTTTTATGAACTTTTGCTATCGGAAATTCGGCCGCCTGTGGCCATCGCTTTGCGGGAGTCGCAGTTGTGGCTAAGGGAGGCAACTGTGCAAAAGTTGGTAGAATGGGTGGCAGATTGTCAGTTAATTGCAGATGCCAAGAAACAGGAAATACAAGATTATATTAAATGGGGTGAAAACCCAGAAAATAAACCTTATCAATCTCCCCATTTCTGGGCGGCGTTTTGTGCAGTTGGGCAATAGATTTCTCAGGAAATGGCAATCGAGACAAGCCTTTGCCATCATGTCAAGTTAAGCTGAAACCCGCCAGGGGTTAAAACCCCTGTCTAATAGCTTAAGTCCTCCTCAGAAACTCAATCTAGTTTTGAGGCGCAAGCAACCAGCTCAAACCCAAGAGATTGAGCTGTTTTCTCCAGCTTAGAGACAATACGTTGTCGATATTTCTGTTCGTAATAGTCAGCACCTGAATCGGCATAAGCGGTTTTTGTACTCCAGAGGTGATAGAAGATGCGGGCTAGCTTGTGGGCAGTAGCGGTATTAGCCTCTGGAGCGCCCAATCTGGCTCGTAACCGACGATAAAAAGCCCCCAAAGCTGATTGAGAGCGAGATAAAGATTGAGCAGCTAAACGGAAGGCATTAGCAGCCCGATTAACTACACAACGGGTATGAGAACTTTTGACTTTACCGCCTGTAATCCTCGCAGACGGACACAACCCTAACCAAGAACAAAAATGCTTAACAGTGGGAAAACGAGTAGCATCCAATCCGACTTCCGAGAGCAGAGCTTGTACTGTGAGGACATCAAAACCAGGGATTTGAGTAAAATCTACTCCACTAATCCGATACAACTGATGGCGCAAGTCAAAATTGGGTTCGTGACCTCTGGGCTTTCTGTTACCCCGTTTGGGAGGGTCTGGTGGAGGATGGTTTTCTTCGCTAGCAAAGCTAGCTAAATATCGCTCAATCTCCACATCGCAGCTAGCAATTTGCTCTTGATAGATGTCGTAGAGTTGTAACTCTTGTTTTAACACAAATATATGCTCAACTCGATAGTCTCCACTCAAGGCTTTAGCAATATCTGCGGTACTACTTTTAATCCGAGAATTTTTCAAATTAGCTAAGACTTGAGGATTCCCTTTCTCCAGCTACAATGGCGCGGATAATGCCATCCCAGTGACTCCTGTGATGTCACTGATGACTTTATGTAGTTGCAGATTCATTTGAATTAATGCTTTCTGCATCCGCAGTACGTGGCTGCTACTGCTTTTGATTAAGTTATCGCGGTGGCGAATGTAACTACGTAGAACACAACTTTGGTCATCAGGACGAAAGGAACCGGACAATAAACCATAAGTATGTAGCTGTTGCAACCATTGACAATCCAACACATCACTTTTTCTGCCCGGTACGGTTTTGACGTGATGGGCATTCACCAGTTTGACTTCGATACCCCTGGCTTCAAAAATTTGAAAGGCTGGTATCCAATAGACTCCTGTCGATTCCATCGCGATGGTGTCTATCCCACATTCCACTAACCATGAGGCCATCTCGATTAAGTCAGGGGTAAAACAGCCAAATTTACGTACATTCTGTGACGTTCGATCAGGTGGAACGCAAACCCAGTGTTCTTGTGAGCCAATATCTATACCTGCGGCATTTGGGTTAATCTGGGTGAAATTAGACATTTCACCCGCAACAGGTTTGCTTATCTTGCATCGGATCATTTAGATGACTCCTCTTGGCGCTCGAACGAAAGGAAGTGTCCCGATTGGTGGGCGGATGTGATCTTAGATTCTCCTCAACGGGATAGGGTAATAGCCCTTCACCAATGTCATAATCATCATGCCCACGACCACGCTCTGAATCAGGCTCAAAATCGCACTATTGATTTGTCGGTCTTTGACTCTCAGGACACAGGGATAATATATCCGACTGGCAACTTTTGGGCTAGCTTTACTGTTTCTGTGATTCATAACGGGCACGCCGGGCCCGTGGAACGCTCTGAAGAGGACTAATTAAATTTCAAAGTCTTCTTAGTCCTCTTCAGAGGACTCGATCTTTGAGACAGGGGTTTTAACCCCTGGCTGTTTTCGAGGAATATTGACGCAGAAACCGGGTTTTTGTCCCCGCGTGCGTAAGTCCTGCCCTTGTGAATATAATAGAATTATCAAACCCCAAATTACCAGGAGGCAATTTAGCCATGAATCCAGAAATAATGATTGATTCTTTTCTCAAAGTATTGAAAACCTGTCCTAGTTTATTTTCCGAAACAGCCACCGCCGGATTAAAAACCCTTGAGACAAAAGTTGTCGCGGCAGAAAATGAATCAAATCAAACAATTTCCGATATTCTTAGCGATTGGTGTAGCGACTATGACGAAATTACAAACGCAGTAAAAGCCGCCACCAGAGGCAAAGTTATCCCCAAAGCTAGTAAACCGCAAGGAGACGAAAATATAGAAGAAAATCACTTTCCCCGCCTATTTCCCAAGCTGCTAGAATGTTTAGAAAAGCGGATTAAATCAAATAACCCAGAAAATTAATGACTGAAATCGAAACAATTTTAAAGCCTAATGTCTATATTTTTGCCTTCCATCTCATCAGCGGTACTAGGGGTAAAGATAATCCCCTTTGGAATTGGGCGGATGAGTTTTTAGAAAGCTTTACCTCCCAAAAACTTAAATTCCAGCTTCAATTTCCCGAACCACCGTCTAAATTCCGAGTTGATTTATTGCCAGCAGATATCAGCTTAAATTTTGAGACGGAAATCAACGATCAAAATCGTGAATTAGAAGTCAGCGGGTTTGCTTTCCCTCTCCAGATTGGAGACAGTTATGCCCTATTTTTGAATGTCGGTTTACCGGATAGTTGTATGGAGGAAGTTTCCCCACAATTGCTGAGTAAATTTAACCCGCAAAATTTATTAGGAATTGTCACCGGTGAAGAGTTTTTAGGGGAAACCATTTTAATTACCGCTAAATTACCCTCACAATTACAGTCAGCAAGTCCAGAAGAACTACAATCTCTAGCTGACAAATGCTGCAACGCTTTACTTCCTGCACAATATCGCCCTACTTTCCACCGCCACGATAAGTTATTTGGCAGTCCGATTTTTGAGTATGGTTTAACTAAGCAAATTGCTAATTATCGGCACTTGCTTGTCTGGTTTCCCCACAACGAAGCATCGGAAGATAAGCTGGGTATTTACCAGCAGGAAATATTAGACCTGTTTTACTACCGAAATAAAATTATTAAATCCTTTCAAAACAGCCGGCAAATTCACGGCAAACTGTTGGATGTTTACAGGGAAGTCGAGAATAATGTGGGAGAGTTGCAACAGCAAATAGATCGACTAAATACTGACTTGACTCCTGAAAATTTACAAAAATTTAAGACGGAGTTAAAAAAACTCCTGAGAATTGCACTGGCTTATACCCAAGGGCTAACAAAATTAGAAGATTATGACAATACAATTGCGATAAATCTTAACAATTACAATGAAAAATTAGAGCAAATTCGTGTTAAAGTGGGAGTTGATAAGGAAGAACTATCTATCTTAAATCACTTCCGTAGAAAAACCGCGCCATATATGCGATCGCAAATCGCGGGTGACTTAGGATACTTCAAACACGGGACAGACTTAATCGAAAGCGCGATCGCCTCCATCCGAGGCATAGTTGAGATCGAACAAGCCAGAAGCGATCGCGAAACCCAACAACTACTCAGAGATAACGAGAAAGCAGATAACGAGCGAGGGGAAAAACTAGAGAAAAGCATTCAAGCGATCGGCGTAGGCTTAGCCGCAGGCGGTATCGCCGCCTCTAGCGGGCCAGAAAAACTTTTAACAACCCTACAAAACTATCACATCCCCGTACCCCATCCCTTCATCTTCTCATTTAGCCTCAGCATCGCGATCGCGGCCTTAGCGTGGTGCATCACACGGTGGCTACTGGGAAAAGGGCAGCCATAAACTATAATTTGTAATGCCCTCCCCTGGCGGTACGATCGCCACCCAGAGGGCAGCGTTACAATAACAATCTTTAACTCCTGTAAACGTCTTCTAATAGCAGGCCCCACCTGCGGTAGTCTAGATCGAGTGACTCTATTGGCACTTTTGACGCGATCGCTCTTATGTCTCCAACCACATCCGCACCCACACGCACCGTCCGCATCGGTTCCCGCAAAAGCCAACTCGCCCTCGTCCAAACCTACTGGGTGCAAGAACAGCTACAGCAACGTTTCCCCCAATGCACCTTTGAAGTCCACACCATGTCCACCCAAGGCGACAAAATCCTCGATGTCCCCCTCGCCAAAATTGGAGACAAAGGACTCTTTACCAAAGAGCTCGAAGTGGGAATGCTCAGCAACGAAACCGACTTCGCCGTACACTCTCTCAAAGACTTACCCACAAACTTGCCCGAAGGCTTAATATTGGGATGCGTCAGCGAACGGGAAAACCCCGCCGACGCTCTTGTAGTCCACGCCAATCATCAAGACAAACAACTCGAAACCCTCCCCCCAGGCGCAGTCATCGGCACATCTTCCCTGCGGCGACTCGCCCAACTACGGCATCACTTCCCCCACCTCGAATTTAAAGATATTCGAGGCAATCTCAACACCAGACTTGCTAAACTTGACGAAGGCGAATACGATGCCATTATCTTAGCAGTAGCCGGATTGCAAAGATTAGGAATGGGCGATCGCGTCCACCAAATCATCTCTCCAGAAATCTCCCTCCACGCCGTTGGACAAGGAGCACTCGGCATCGAATGTCGCGCCGGAGACGACGACATCTTAGAATTGATTAAAGCCCTTGAACATACCGAAACTGCCCAACGTTGTTATGCCGAACGCGCATTTTTGCGAGAACTAGAAGGCGGATGTCAAGTTCCCATCGGTGTTAATACCAAAATCGAAGGCGACCAACTAACCTTAACAGGATTAGTAGCCAGTCTCGATGGTCAAAGATTAATCAAAGATACCGTCACAGGTGCCGCCGCCACCGCCGAACTTTTAGGAATTGACCTCGCCCACCGCTTACGGCAACAGGGAGCACAGGAAATCTTAGAAGAAATCTTTGCCCTAGTTAATCGCGGTTCCTAATAGCAATCAAAGTTGAATGTTCATAGCTAATAGCTAATAGCTAATGGGAAGAAAAAACAATTACAGGAATTATACGAAAACACCATTTTCAGTCATTGCGAGCAGTATTTTCAGTCATTGCGATCGCAGCGAAGCAATCCCAATCTGTAAGTTTTCGCCAGCAGTCCTTAGTTCCTGTATTAGCTATTAGCTTTAAAGCCATACCAATCACCAATAAATAACCTATCTCCATCGAGGGAAAGCCAAAAATGAGCGATCTGGATATCGAAGAAAAATTTCAGTTAAAACCATCAAAATCTAAGGCCATTTATCGCCAGATGCAGGAAGCTCGTACCGCCTTACGACAGCAATTAAACGAGCTAAAAACCCAGTCGCGAAAAATATCAGCCTCCGTTGAGAAAGTCTTAGAATCCGTAGTTTCAGTTTATGTTATCAATTGGGATACAGAAGAAAAAATTGCTATTGGTAGCGGCTTTTTCGTCGGCCCCGATGTCATAGTCACTAATTACCACATTGTCGCCGACATTGCAGAGGAAGATACCCTCTATGAAGAAGACGAAAGTGCAATGATTTTAGTGCAAACTCCCAACGAGCAACTGAGAATAGCAGAAGTAGTTTTTACTGGCAATTCAGACGAAGATTTGGCGATATTATTTATCACCGATTTTATCCTCGATCGCGACACTGGGGAAGAAGTAGAAATTCCCCAAGAATATCCTCCCGTCACCTTATCTTTTGAAGCTCAAGAGGGAGAGCAAGTTATTACTATTGGCTATCCTTTAGGTGAAACTGCTTCCACAGTAAATCAAGGCACAATTAGCAATATTTTAGTGTCACAAAAATCTGGAGGAGATGAGGACATGGAGGTAATTACTGAGGTCAAAGTGCTGCAAATAGATGCAGCTATTAATCGCGCTAACTCTGGTGGCCCGTTAATTAATCTTGCAGGTCAGGTAGTCGGTATAAATGCTTGGGGTTGGGATGAAAAGAAGGATGTAAACTTAGCTATATCTTCTGATATTCTGGCTGACTTTTTAGATCGATTTGAAGAACTTTATGAGGATGATTGGGAAGATAATTTATAATGGCTAATGGCTAATTGCTAATGGCTAATTGCTAATGGCTAATTGCTAATGGCTAATTGCTAATGGGCGATCGCACATATTAGTAGGTTGGGTTAGGCGTGACGATTAACTTGACACGCCAATAGAAAAAAATTGACCGCATCATAACCCACCACAAGGCTACTGGCTAAAAAAGTTGTTTTGCATAAGTTTTGTTTTTGTTGGTAATTGTTATCTGTTCTCCTACTTAACCACCAACCACTAAGCTATCTTAGCCAGTTAAGTGAATAAATTTGCTAGTAGCCATGAGGGAACTAATGAAGTTTTTATTTCGTCGTTTGTTCTTAGTGAGTAAAAGAGCGATCTCGTATTGGAACAACGATCGAGTTATAGCAACCCCGAAGACGGTTACAACGTTCTTAATTGCTTAAGTCATTGCTTTTCTTGCCTCCTGCCTTCTGCCTCTTACATAAGAGCCTCCTGCCTCCTTAAGTTTCCTGGAGTGCGACGACAAAGTTTTATGAATTTAATAGTTGCTGTTTGTGAACTTTAATTACAATCTAATTGAGTGAGACATGACTAAGAGACACGATCGAATATATTCAGTCTTGGGCAATGAATTGTGTTAAAATAGAACTAAGCAAGGATTTATCAGAATTTTAGGAAAAGGCGTTATGTTAACGAACGAAAAATTCCGGTTTATTAAAGCACCTGTGAAAACAGATGACCAAGGTTGCTTAAGTCTGGAGTTGGAAACAAAGGCGACTGAGTACCGCGTACTCAGTAATGATGATGGACAAATCTTGCTAGACCCAATGGAAAATATTCCTGAGTACGAACGGTGGTTGTGGCGGAATCAAGAGGCCCTTGCGTCTGTGCTGCGTGGACTTGAACAGGCAGCGGTAGGTGATGTTCACTATTTGGGGGACTTCGCTGATTATGCAGATTTGGAGATTGAGGATTAATGAAGTTCCGGCTGCAATTTTCAACTGAGGCGAAACAGTATTTAGCTAATCTTCAAGAACATGATTTTAAGAAGTATAATAAGGTGAGGAAAACGCTGGGATTGATGGCAAATAATTTGCGTCATCCCGGTCTTAATAGTCACAAGTTTGAGGCTCTGTCTGGCCCTGATGGCGAGGATATTTTTGAGGCTTATGTTGAGAATAAAACGCCGGGAGCTTTTCGGGTTTTTTGGTATTATGGGCATGGTCAGGGACAGATTACGGTTGTTGCAATTACACCTCATCTGTGAGTAGCGATCGCTCTTAAGTCCAATAAGTAGCTCCACCTAATTAAACATAAGATCGAGATGGCTAAAAAGCTGATTGTATAAACCTTCTTCCTTCTTTCATACATAACTAAATCCTTCTTCCTTCTTCCTTCTACTTACCACACTTTAAGTTTTAGCAATTAAGAACGTCGTCACCGTCTTAGCAGGTGGTATAGCTCATGCAGCAGCAAATTTACAAATATCCTCGCACTCATCACATTGAAGGTTCGCGGCTACAACCGGGGGATGAGGATCTCGATAGCGTTCCCTTTAGCGCGATCGCATCTCAGTTTACAGTTGTAGAAGAAAAAGTAGACGGTGCTAATGCTGCCATCAGCTTTGCCTCGAATGGTCAAATGTTGCTCCAAAGCCGAGGTCATTACCTCACAGGAGGAGAGCGAGAAAAACACTTTAACTTGTTTAAACAGTGGGCTTATACCCATACTGAAACTTTCTGGAAAGTGTTAGGCGATCGCTACATACTTTACGGTGAATGGCTCTATGCTAAACATACCATATTTTATAACGCTCTGCCTCACTATTTCCTAGAATATGACGTGCTCGACCGACAGCAACAGCAATTTCTCAGCACCCAAAGCCGCAAACAGTTACTAGCAGAATTACCTCTAGTTTCTGTTCCAGTTTTATTTGCAGGTAAGCTTAAATATCACAAACAACTGATAGAATTCATCGACAACTCCCATTATATTGAACCTGGGCATCTAGAACAATTACGCCAAGTTTGCCAGGAAAAAGGTTTGGACGCAGATCGCGCGATCGCCCAAACAGATCGCACATCCTTAATGGAAGGTCTGTATATTAAAGTTGAAGAAGACCAGACGGTTATCGCCCGCTACAAATACGTCCGCCCCAGCTTTTTAACTACCATGCTGCAATCAGACGGACATTGGCTCAACCGCCCTATTATCCCTAATCTCTTGCGTCCGAATGTCGATTTATTTTCAATTTTATAGCCACTACCAATCTGGATTCGATATTTTGAGAACAAGGGAACCGCTCAGAGAGCCGTGTTATAGCCATACTAGGTATAAAAGCTTGCGATCGCATTTAACCATTTTTCCACAAGTTTTCCACAGGGAATTCAGCCGTGAAACATAAGCACAGAGGTAATCTGCTGATTTTTTCCACATTTTCCACAAGCAATACTAGGGACTATTTTCTCAGGCGATCGCCTAGCAGAGCTTGAGTACATTTTTATACATATTTTCTCACAAAACTTACGCGCTGACTACAATTTCTCTCAAAACCGAACATTGCAACCGCTACGATCGTTAGGACAATTTTATAATTTATAGCAGTCGCCAAGGCGATTAGGACGCGATGCCACCTGCCTTGTGCCTTGTGCCTTGTGCCTTGTGCCTTGTGCCTTGTGCCTTGTGCCTCCTGCCACCTGCCACTGCGATAAATTGCGTGGGATTGCTCAGGCCAATAGTGATAAGATTTTCTTCTGTGTCAGGGCGGTTTCTAAATCCCAATTGGACTTACCGACTCCTCAAGATATTCTCAAACTCAACCCCACAAATACTAAGCCCTACATTTAGCATTACAATGAAACTGATTTGTACACAAAGTGACCTCAATAGCAACCTTTCCCTAGTCAGTCGGGCAGTGCCCTCTCGCCCGACGCATCCGGTACTTGCTAATGTTCTATTGGTAGCAGACGAAAAAACCCAGCGGGTGAGTTTAACAGGGTTCGATCTTAGCCTGGGAATTCGCACTAGCTTTGCAGCACAGGTGGATGAAGGCGGTAGTTTTACATTACCTGCGAAGTTGCTTAATGATATTATTTCTAGGCTGCCAGATGGAGAGATTAGCTTAGATGACGATGCGGGGGAGGCGATCGCAACTGTCACATCCTCATCGGGCAAATATACAGTTAGGGGTATGGGGCCCGAAGAATTCCCAGAATTGCCAGAAATAGAAGGAGGAGAATTGATTAATTTGCCTCCTGAAGCCTTGATAGCGGGCTTAAAAGGAACTTTATTTGCAACTAGCCCCGACGAAACAAAACAAGTCTTGACTGGCGTACATTTAAAAGTGCAGCAAGATAGCCTAGAATTTGCTGCTACTGACGGTCATAGATTGGCGGTAGTAGAAACAGCTAAAGTGAGCGATCGCGAGTATGACGAAGCCTCATTACCAACTCAAGAATCCTCAGCTATATTTGAGATCACTGTGCCAGCAAAAGCCTTACGAGAAATAGAAAAAATGGTAGCGGCTGGTCAAAGCAGCGAACCTGTGGCCCTACATTTAGATCAAGGTCAAATTGTGTTTGAATGGGCAGATCAACGGTTGACAACGCGGACTTTAGAGGGGCAATATCCCAATTATCGGCAGTTACTTCCGCGCTCTTTTGAACGGCTAATTACGCTAGAAAGGCGATCGCTTTTAGCAGCAGTAGAAAGAATTGCAGTTTTGGCAGATCAAAAAAATAATATCCTCAAGTGTAGTATCGACGCTGAAAATCAGAAAGTAACTTTGTCTGTGGATGCCAAAGATGTTGGTAGCGGTACGGAATCTATGTCTGCTCAAATCTCCGGGGAGAGTATAGATATTGCCTTTAATGTTAAGTATTTAATTGATATTTTGAAAACTGCTCCTTCTCCTGAAATTCAGATGCAGTTAAATGAGGCAACTGCTCCTGTAATTATCAGGCCTTTGGGAGGAGTTAATGCTACTTTTCTGGTGATGCCGGTGCAACTTAGAGCTTGATTTTTGTGACTTGTAGGGTGGGCGCTGCTGATAAATTATTCTGAACTCATGGACAGAGGTTATCGTAGCGCCCATCTTAAAAAGTCCTAGCAGCTTATATTTCTAAGCAGTTTCTAGCTACAGATATACTAGGGTCATTACACCCGATCGGTTATCGAACTCACTTCGGTAATGGGTAATTGGAAGTGCTTAGCAGTCATTCTCAGAATAGAATCATCAATAACTAACCACTAAGCACTAACCACTAACAATTAACCTTCTAATTCAGTTTTAGACTTGTGATAAACTGCACTACCTCGATCGGGTACGAAATGGCAAAGGCGAGAAGAACGCCAAAAATCGCCTAAAATTGACCCCTTAGACTTGCGGTAGTAGTCTCCCAAAATCGGCTTAATTGCTTCATTTGCAGTTAACAAGTGGTAATGGGGAATGCTCAAGAAAATATGGTGAACCACATGAGTGCCGATATTATGGTGGATGTTATTGATAAACCCATAATCGCGGTCAATCGTGGACAAAGCACCTTTGAGAAAATACCAATCTTTGCCGCGATACCAGGGAATATCTGCCTCAGTATGATGCAGATATGTTACTAAATCTAGCCACGCTACAAACACGAGGTAAGGCATCGCATAATATTTTACCAACCACATGAAGCCCCATTGATAGGTCAAAAATCCCAGCAACCCTACCATTATACTAAAACAGATAGTGCTGGTAATGACATCCCATTTCTCCGAAGGTTTGAACAGATCGCTATTAGGGTTAAAGTGGGAAGCTTCAGGTCTTTCTGGCGACCGTTTAAACAGATATACCGGATAGGCAAACAGCATTAAAAACTCAAACCGGAGAAACTTTTCTAAAGAGTTCATGCTCCGATATTTGGTTTCGGTGACGGGATACCAGCTTTCATCGGTTTCGATGTTTCCAGTATTTTGGTGATGGGTGCGATGGCTGATCCGCCAACCGTGATAGGGTACGAGAATGGGAGTGTGAGAGATGTGACCGATGAGGTTATTTAGCCATTTGTATCTGGAAAAAGAACCGTGTCCGCAGTCGTGTCCGACTACAAATAATGCCCAGAACATGGTACCTTGTATCACCCAGAATACTGGCCAGAAAAACCAGGAATCTAGGGCGTGTGCTGCCGCATAAAGACCGCTGATTATTGAGATATCGAGAAAGAAGTAAAACAGGGATTTCCCGGTGGAAGGTACGAAACATTCTGAGGGAATGGCTGCCTTCAATTGTTGTAGGGTGAAGGGGAGTTCAGAACTGCCGTTCAGGGATTCGTCTGGGAGAGTAACGCTTAACTGAGCGATCTTAGATGGCACGATTATCTCAAAATGACGGTAAACAATGGGGCTTATTCTACCTTTACTGAGCATAATTAACCAGTCTTTTAAAATTAACCCATTAGGTGTATGCTATGGCTTCGATTCTCTCTTTTTGTTGGTAGGTCGCCTGGGAGCTAGGGGAAAAGAGGGGCTAGGGGCTAGGGGCTAGGGGCTAGGGGAAGAGAGGAACAGGGGCTAGGGGCTAGGGGCTAGGGGAAGAGGGGCTAGGGGCTAGGGGCTAGGGGCTAGGGGAAGAGAAGGAAGAGAGGCTAGGATGCTCCGATGAGGGCTAGGGAAAGAAGGGGAAAAGGGGAAAAGGGGAAAAGGGGAAAAAGGGGAAAAAGGGGAAAAAGGGGAAAAAGGAATAGTTTACTGCATTTTCCTTCTTCCTTCTTCCTTTAGCAAAGATTTAGCGAACTGAAGAAAAAATTAAGCGGATTGTGGTAAAGTTTTGTGTCGAACCCTGTAGACTCTGAGTTCCTAAAACCCTTGATTCTAGTTCCTTCTTCCCTGAACATCGGAGCATCGTAGCCCCTCTTCCTCTCTTTCCTGAGCATCGGAGCATAGGAGCATCCTAGTCCCTCTTTTTCTCTTCCCCTAGTCCCTAGCCCCTAGCCTAAGCGCCCCTCTCTTCCCCTAGCCCCTAGCCCCTAGTCCCTAGCCCCTAGTTATAATGTTCGTGCCAATTTTGCCCCTGGCGCAAGCCATCCCCGTACCGCCTGCCCAACAAGTCATCCTCCCTCCAGAAGTTCCAACGGAGGCAGATGAACTTCTGAACCCGCCGCCGCCGCGCATTCCGCCCAAACCGGTGATGCAAACTCAAGAAGTCCGGCCTTTACCTGGACAACTAGATAGCATTCCTGTCTTCAATAGCAACAGTCCAGAAATGGTGCAGACAGAAGGTATTTTGCTTTCTACCTTCCCCTCGCAAGGAAAGCAAACACCGTCTGCACACTTAAATTTTCCCTTCAAAGGCCGTTTTGACATATTTAGCCACCACATTGTGAAGGCTAAAACTACTCAACAAACTCGTACTCTCTATCAGGGCATCATTGCCTATAATCCCAATTCTCAACCTGTCAATCTGGATGTATTGCAAGCAGTCAGCTACCTGACTCGGCCGGATGCACTATTTGTGAGTTTACCTTCTTATCTTGAAAACCCTTTGGGTACGGTCTTTGCTGGGCCTGGGAGTCGGGTGACAAATGATGTGCTCCGAGGGCGCAGACAAGATAGTTTTCCGGCGGCGATGGAGATTCCTGGGGGTAGAAGTCAGATGTTAATCAATTTGCCGATACCAGTTGGTAATGTAACGCCGTCATCGAATGGCCGCACTACTCTGATGCGCCTTTCGAGTAGTAACTCACTATATATTGCTACTTTAGCGATGTTTGCTCCTTTGGATGCCAAGGGTAAGGAGCAATTTCCGACTTTGGAACAGTGGGAGAAGCTGTTAAAGACTGGTCGTTTAGCGGGGCCGAGAGATTTGGCTCCTACTTTACCTGGTTTGGCTAGTCCGCGAGTGATTTACGGCCGTGTGGCGGGAGTTGCTGAAGGTTCGCAGTGGTTGGCGCGTGTTACGGATAATCCGAAGGTGGATTATTTGAGCGTACCTCAACGGGGAAAGGCGTTTTCTTATGCTTTGAGCACTACTTACACGGGGACTTTCGGGACTGGTCAAATTCAAAGTGCGAAGATGCTGGCTCGTTATCCCGATACTGCTTACTATGCTCACGGTAATTATGGTGTGCAGTATAGTTTGACTTTTCCTTTATACAACCCAGAGAAGCAAGCTAAAACTATTAGTATTGAGATGCAAACGCCGGTGAAGGCGAATAAGCAGGCTGAGGGTCTGATGTTTTACGATCCTCCTGATAATCGGGTATTTTTTCGGGGTACGATTCGAGTTCTTTATAATGACGATCGCGGGGCGACGCAAAACCGCTATATTCACATCATACAGCGGCGAGGTCAGCAGGGGGAACCTTTGGTGACGATGAATATGAAGTCTGGGGAACGCCGCACTGTTCAGGTTGAGTTTCTTTATCCGCCTGATGCTACTCCGCCGCAGGTTTTGACGTTGCGATCGAGTGGTTAATATTATAGCTAGCCCCTAGCCCCTAGCCCCTAACCGCCCTGGCGGTTGCTATAAGTGGATTTGTCAGCCTCATCCCCTTAGTATCTTGGTCGATTATTTCTGAGCATGAAAATTTTAGTTGTAGAAGACGACGAACTGACCGCTCAAGCATTGGTAGCGACCCTTGCTAGCCAAAACTACACAGTCGAAACAGCTTCCGATGGACAAGAGGGGTGGGAATTAACAGAAGCCTTTGCCTATGACCTGATTCTGCTGGATGTCACACTACCCAAACTAGATGGGATTACGCTGTGTCAAAGGTTGCGATCGCAAGGCCATCAAATGCCAATTCTCCTGCTCACAGCTCGAAATACCAGCCATGACAAGGCTCTGGGCTTGGATGCAGGGGCGGATGATTATGTCGTCAAGCCTTTTGAACCGGAAGAATTAGCTGCTCGGATTCGCGCATTACTGCGCCGGAATCAGCTCACCAGTCAATCTGTACTGGAGTGGGGCGACTTGGTGTTCGATCCCATAAGCTGTGAAGTTACATATAAAACCAAACCTTTATCCCTGACTGCCAAAGAATATGCCCTGCTAGAGCTGTTTTTGCGAAATAGCCGCCGCGTATTTAGCTGTGGAGCAATCTTAGAAAACCTGTGGTCGTTTGAAGAGGTTCCCAGCGACGAAGCCGTTAGAACCCACATCAAAGGACTGCGGCAAAAGTTAAAAGCGGCTGGTGCGCCAACAGATATGATCGAAACCGTCTACGGGATCGGCTATCGCCTCAAGCCGAAGGAAAGGAGAGAGGGGAAGGGGAGACGCAAAGATGAGGAAACGGGAGAGAGAGATATTCAGAGTTCAGATTCTAGTGTTAGCGAAGGGACTCAAAACCAAACGCTGGCGATGGTCAGCAAAGTTTGGTCTCAATTCCAGCAACGGGTAAGCGAACAAGTTGGAGTCCTAGAACGAGCCGTTAACGCCTTGTGGCATCAGGAATTGGATCGGGAGTTACAACAACTGGCAAAACAGGAAGCTCATACGCTGGCGGGATCGTTGGGGACGTTTGGTTTATCGGCGGGTTCGGAATTGGCCCGACGGATCGAACGCACCTTAAAAGTTGAACAGCCTTTGAGCCAGGATCGAGTGAGACAATTACGCGAATGGGTGAGACTGCTGCGGGAGGAAATTGAGCGATCGCATAGTATTTCCGAATTATCGGTTACACCAACAGAGCCAGATCCTACTCCCTCTGCTACAGAGGCTACAACCGCAGATGAGCGTCCTTTACTGTTAATTGTCGATCGCGATCGCTCCCTAGCTAAAAAACTAATTGCTGAAGCTACAACCTGGGGATTCGATCTCGAAGTTGCTACCAACCTGACTATAGCCAGAAATAAAATCGGCTTAAAATCACCAGACTTAGTGCTTTTAGAGCCTGCGATTTTTCCTACAGCCGCAGAAAGTCTGACCTTATTAGCTGAATTAAAAAAACACGCTCCCCCTATTCCCGCCATCATCTTTACTGAACGCGATGATTTAACTACACGCTTAGAGGTTGCTCGTCTGGGGGAACACACATTCTTGCCAAAATCGGTTCCCCCCTCACAGATATTGGATGCAATTAACCAAGTATTGCATCAAGTAGATCGGGAAAAAGCGAGGGTAATGGTAGTCGATGACGATCCAAAAATGCTGGCAATTGTGCGATCGCTGCTCGAACCCTGGGGACTCAAAATCATCGCCCTTGCCGATCCCAGACAATTTTGGGAATTGTTAGAAACAACTTCACCCGATTTGCTGATTCTAGATATCGAAATGCCACAGATTAGTGGAACTGAACTCTGTCAAATTGTCCGAAACGACTCATCTTGGAGCAGCTTACCGATTCTATTTCTCACAGCTCACAGCGATGCTGAGAGCATCAACCAGGTCTTTTCAGTGGGTGCAGATGATTTTGTCAGTAAACCAATTGTCGGGCCAGAACTTGTCACCCGCATCATTAATCGACTAGAACGAATCCGAGCTGTCAAACGCGAGATGGGCGATCGCCAACAGGCAAAAGCAGGATTGACTAGGAGCGAACTGCGGCTCCAACTAGCCTTAGAAGCAGGTCAAATGGGGATTTGGGACTGGAACTTACTGACCAATCAAATTATCTGGTCTGAAGAACACGAAAGATTGTTTGGTCTGGCTCCTGGAACCTTTGATGGTACGGATAAAATGTTCTATTCTTACCTTCACCCAGAAGACTGTGAAAGTTTAATTGCCCAGTTAAATCTTGCCCGCCAACAACAAACAGACTATAGCCAATATTATCGGATCGTTTGGTCTAATGGTAGCATTCATTGGATTGAAAGTAAAGGAAAATTTTTTTATAACGAAACGGGTGAACCTGTCAGAATTCTAGGAACTGTTAGAGATATTACTGCTTGCAAACAAGCTGAGGAAGCGCTACAAAACGAAAAGAATAATCTAGAACGAAGAGTTACAGAGCGCACAACTGAGTTACAGGAAGTTAACAACTGTATGCAATCAGAACTGGAAGAACATAAACGCATCCAAGAAGCTCTCCAGATTTCCCAAGCGCGGTTTGCAGGCATTCTAGATATTGCAGAAGATGCCATTATCTCTCTCGATCGCCATCAGCGCATTACTCTATTTAACCAGGGAGCAGAGAAAATCTTTGGCTATTCAGCAGAGGAAGCGATCGGACAACCTCTAGATGTTTTGTTGCCATTACGCTTTGTTCAAGTCCATCAGCAATATGTAAATGACTTTGGGCAATCTCCTATTAGATCTCGGCGGATGGGAGAAAGGCGCGAAATTTCTGGTCGCCGCAAAGATGGTACTGAATTTCCAGCAGAAGCCTCTATTTCTAAATTGAATTTAGACAAAGAAGTAGCATTTACTGTATTTTTGCAGGATATCACTGACCGCAAGCAAATCGAGCGCATGAAAGATGAGTTTATCTCCATTGTTAGTCATGAACTCCGCACGCCCCTAACTTCGATTCATGGTTCGCTAGGAATGTTAGCAAGCGGTTTGCTCAAAGCGGACTCAGAGGAAGGTAAACGAATGTTATATATTGCCGTAGATAGCACCGATCGCCTAGTGCGTCTGATCAATGACATTCTAGATATCGAACGCATTGAGTCGGGCAGAGTGAAGATGGAAAAGCAATGCTGCAATGTTGAGGATCTGATTACAGAAGCAGTAAATGTAGTACAAGCTCTGGCTAATAAAGTTGAGGTAACTCTCTCGGTTTCCAGTCTCTCTATTTCGCTTTGGGCAGATCCAGATCGCATTGTCCAGACATTAATTAATTTGCTCAGCAACGCAATTAAATTTTCACATACTGGCAAGATAGTTTGGCTCACAGTTCAACAGCAAGATCGCCATCTATTGTTCATAGTTAAGGATGAAGGGCGTGGCATTCCTACTGAAAAACTTGAAAGTATTTTTGAGCGCTTCCAACAAGTAGATTCATCAGATTCTCGAAATCATGAAGGCACAGGTTTGGGTTTAGCTATTTGTCGCAGTATTGTGCAACAGCACGACGGTCATATTTGGGTGGAAAGCGTTCTAGGTGAGGGTAGTATATTCTATTTCATGATTCCGATTCGGGACTGCGAGCAGGAGAGGATAGGGTGATTGGCAGGCGATCGGTAAATCCACCTAATTAAACATAAGATTTTGAGATTTAAAAGATGATAGAATGATATTAACCCCTAGTGAAAGAAATTGTTGACAGGGGGGTAAATATGACAACAAAACGCATTCTCATAGTTGATAATGAGGAATACATTCAAGAAGTTGCTAAGGTTTGCCTGGAAACCGTAGCGGGTTGGGAAGTGCTGACCGCTAGTTCTGGTCAAGAGTGCTTGAGTAAAGCCGAAACTGAACAACCTGATGCCATTTTGCTAGATGTGATGATGCCCGATATGGATGGGCTTGCGACTTTTAAAAAGCTTCAGGAAAATTCAGCGACTAAAGGTATTCCAGTAATTCTATTGACGGCAAAGATCCAATCCTCTGACCGTCGCCGCTATACTCAAATGGGTCTAAGTGATGCGATCGCTAAACCCTTTAATCCCCTGCAACTTGCCGGTCAAGTCGCTGCTGCATTGGGCTGGAAATTAGATCAATAAATTTGCTCCTTTGACCAGTTTGACAAGCGTTCGACTGAGCTCTTCGACGGGTTCAGGGCACAGTTGTAGTCCCTGAACCCGTCGAAGGGTAAAGTCTTAGTCTCACCGTCCGCCTTCATTTGATTAATTTTCTATAGTAAAATGTAGATATTCTGCGATCGCTCTGGCAACATGACAATTACAGCTAACCTGATGGAAGCACTTAAGCAAGCTAAAGATTTTAGCACATCTCATAGCTCTGCCTTTTTAAGAGGGTTAGCGGGAGCCGCTTGCTAACTTAGAATAATCTGGAATAGGACTAATTGTACTTAGATATCCCAGCCTGAAAATTGTAGGCTTTATGCAAACAAACACTCTAAATTTTGAACAAGCCCTCGCCATCGTAAATCAAGCAGTTTTCACCAATGCTGGCAGATATCTAACTGATGTCGAAACTACTATATTTCACGGGGCGTGGCTGCATCAAACCTACGAAGAAATGGCAGCCAATACAGAATATACTGTCAATTATCTCCAGCGAACAGTCGGTCACAAATTCTGGAAATTACTTTCCGAAGCCTTGGGAGAAGAGGTAAGTAAAAGTAATTTTCGCACAGCACTAGAACGAAAATCTGTCACCTTAACGCCGACAAAATTACCATCTGACCTTTCACTAGAATTTCCAGAAGGGCCAGTTGAATTGGATTCAACTTTTTACCTAGAACGTCCGCCCATTGAATTAGATTGTTGTCAAGCAATTTTACAACCAGGAGCTTTAATCCGCATCAAAGCCTCCCGGCAAATGGGCAAAACTTCACTACTCAATCGAATTTTAAATAGTGCCATTCAAGCTGGATACAAAACAGTAAATTTAAACCTGTTGCTAGCAGATAGAGGAGTATTAAAAAGCCTGGATCAATTTCTCCGCTGGTTTTGCAAGTGCGCGAGCAGAGAGTTACAACTACCGAATAAATTAGCTGATTATTGGGATGAAGAACTGTTTACCAGCAATACTAACTGTACAAATTACTTCGAGGATTATCTACTTTCAGAAATAGATACACCAGTAGTATTAGGATTAGATGAAGTCGATCGCATTTTCCCTCATCCCGAAATTGCTCAAGATTTTTTTGGATTGCTGCGAGTATTGCACGAGTATGCAAAACTCAAGGATTCTATCTGGAAAAAACTGCGGCTAGTAATCGTACATTCCACAGATGTTTATATCCCTCTGAAGGTGAATCAATCCCCATTTAATGTTGGTTTGCCCATAGAATTACCCGAATTTACTCCCAAACAAGTACAAGATTTAGCGGAGCGTTACGGTCTAAATTGGGAGACTAATACAGGAGAAGCATATCTTGCAGATTTAATGGCAATGGTAGGAGGCCATCCTTATCTAGTACAATTGGCAATTTATCACCTCCGTCGTCAGAATTTGACCCTAGAACAATTGCTAGAAAATGCTCCTACAGATTTAGGAATTTACCGCGAACATTTGCAGGGACACTGGGGTACTATTCAAGAATATCCTCAACTGGCAACAGCTTTCAAACAGGTAGTTAATACTAACGGTAGCGTGCAGTTAGAATCAATGCTACAATTTAAATTGCTGAGTATTGGATTAGTCAAACAGCAGCAAAATGGGGTGATACCCAGTTGTCAGTTATATCGGCAGTATTTTCAAAATAAATTTCGCGATCGAGCTTAATAATTTAAGTAGGCAAATACAAATAAACTACTATGATTAAGACCTTCATCCGTAACGCCGCTTTGGGCGGTAATACCAAATCCGGGTTTACTACCCTTTTTATTGTCATTGCGAGCGAAGCGAAGCAATCGCCTAGTCTCTGCGATTGCTTCGCTTCGCTCGCAATGACGGATTATTACTAATAAAGGGGATTACTAAACCCCGATTTGGCATAAGATACCCCCCAAAGCGGCGTTACCTAAGTTGTCAACCAATATAAATTACTATGTTAATTGAAAAATCCTATCAAGTTGGGGGAAGTTTAGAAGATCGACACCCTACTTATGTAGTCAGGGAAGCAGATAATCGGCTTTATAATGGTTTGAAAAAAGGAGAATTTTGTTATGTATTGAATTCGCGCCAGATGGGGAAATCTAGTTTGTGGGTGCGAACTTTCCAAAGGTTAAATGCAGAAGGAATTATCTGCGCTGCTATCGATCTTACAGAAATTGGCAGTCTAGATGTAACGCCAGAAAAATGGTATTTAGGTATTGTCAGAAGATTAGTTAAGGAGTTTGATTTATCCAACAAAATTAACTGTATAGATTGGTGGAAACAACATAATTTATTGTCACCTTTAGACAAATTTAGCGAATTTATTGAGTCGGTTTTGCTGCGGGAGTTACCGCAAAATATTGTAATTTTTATAGATGAAATAGATAGTATTATCTCCCTCAATTTCAAAGATGATTTTTTTGCTTTTCTCCGTGCTTGCTACAACAAACGCGCCAACAATGCCGAATATAATCGCCTCACTTTTTGCCTTTTGGGAGTAGGTACGCCCCAGGATTTGATTACTGATAAACAGCGGACGCAGTTTAATATCGGTCAAGGTATTGAGCTAACTGGTTTTACTTTTGAGGAAGCGAAGCTATCTTTAACAGAGGGATTAGCAGAAGTTGCAGACAACCCTGAAAGTGTTTTACAAGAGATTCTAACTTGGACGGGAGGACAACCGTTTTTAACTCAGAAATTATGCCAAATAATTGCTAAAAATGCTGATAGTAGAACGCCGAATGTAGAGCAAATTGTCCGCGATTATGTTATCGAAAATTGGGAATATCGCGATGAACCCGAACATTTAAAGACAATTCGCGATCGCATCCTCAGAAGCGAACAGAATTCTGGCCGACTTCTGGGACTTTACCAGCAAATTTTACAGGATCAAGTTACCGCCGATGGTAGTCCTGAACAAACAGAATTACTACTATCTGGTTTAGTCGTTAAACAAGATGGGAAACTAAAAATTTACAACCGTATCTATCAAGAAATATTTAATCAAAAGTGGGTAGATAGAGCCTTAGCTTCTCTACGGCCCTATTCCGAAGCAATTACAACTTGGGTTAATTCCAGTCGCCTAGATGACTCGCGACTATTGCGGGGTCAAGCATTGCGGGATGCTCAAATCTGGGCCGCAGATAAAAGCTTAAACGATCTAGATTATCAATTTTTAGCTGCTAGTTTGGAATCCGAAAAACGAGAGGTGATAATTGCCTTAGAAGCTGAAAAACAGGCATCTGAAATATTAGCTATTGCTAATCAGACATTGATAGAAGCGCAACAGAAAGCTAAGCGCACAATCCAGAAAGCTCTTTTGGGACTTGGGCTAATTTCAATCGCAGCAATAATGGCCGCATGGGGAGCTGCTTATCAAACAAAAGAAGCATTTAATGCAGGTTCTCAAAAAAGACAAGCAGAAATTGCTGAAATCAAAGCGCTAAATTCCACATCTCAAGCTCTGCGAGTTTCAGGAAACCAGCTTGATGCTTTAGTAAATAGTTTGCGGGCGGCTAAAAAATTGCAGTTATTAGGAGCATTTAATCTCCTGCAAAAAGAAGTGATTCGCAATTTACAGGGGCCGCTATCCGAAGTGCAAGAGTACAATAGATTAGAAGGACATAAAGGTTGGGTTTGGGATGTGAGTTTTAGTCCCGATGGAAAAACTATTGCTACTGTTGGTGATGATAAAATTGTAAAACTTTGGAGCGATCGCGGTGAGTTGATTAAAAATCTCGAAGGACACAGCGATCGCATTTATGCGGTGAGTTTTAGTCCCGATGGTCAGAAAATCGCGACTAGCAGCAAAGATAAAACCGTGAAAATTTGGAGTATTGAAGGTAAATTACTTGAAACTTTTTCGGGTCATAGTGAAAGTGTTTTCAGTGTCAGTTTCAATCCTCAAGGAACGATTCTCGCTTCTGCAAGCAAAGACAATACTATAAAACTTTGGAATCTGAAGCAGGGGAGCAGAGGGGCAGAGGAGCAGGGGGGCAGAGGAGCAGAGGAGCAGAGGGGCAGAGGAGCAGAGGGGCAGAGGAGCAGAGGAGCAGAGGGGCAGGGGAGCAGAGGGGCACAAGGGGAATTTTTCTCTTCCATCTCCCCATCTCCCCCGCTCCCCATCTCCCCCGCTCCCCATCTCCCCCGCTCCCCCGCTCCCCTGCGCCCCCGCCCCATTACGCTTAAAGGACATAACAGCGGCGTTACGAGTTTGAGCTGGAGTAGGGACGGTAAAATGCTTGCTAGTGCTAGTTTTGACAACACCGTGAAACTTTGGAGCATTGAGGGCGAAGGGGGTAAGAAATTTGCTTTTATCAAAAATCTCAAGGGTCAAAATACTGATGTTACAAGTGTAAGTTTTTCCCCAAATAGTGATATTATTGCTACCGTTGGTGCTGACAAATTGGTGAAAATTTGGAGCATTAATGGAACGCTTTTAAGAACATGGGAAGGTCACGAGCGCGGAATTAGAAGCTTGAATTTTAGCCCGAACGGTCAGACATTAGCAACTGCCAGTGAAGATAATAGTGTGAAAATTTGGAGGCTTGACGGCAGTCTGTTAACAACATTAAAAGGTCACAGAGCGATAATTTATGGCGTGAGTTTTAGCCCTGATGGTCAAACTATTGCAACTGCTAGTGCAGACAATACGGTGAAACTCTGGAGACCTGATATTTGGCTATTGAAAACTCTCGAAGTCAAATTTCCAAAGGATCGCGAGCATTTGGTGTACGGTGTGAGTTTCAATCCTAATGGTAATATAGTAGCGTCGGCAAGCCGGGACAAAACGGTAAAACTTTGGAATTTGAAAGCAGAAGGAAGAAGGCAGAAGGCAGAAGAATTTAGTTATTTACGAGATTCAATTATTCCTTTGCTCCTGAAGGGGCATCAAGAATGGGTTTATAGCGTAAGTTTCTCACCAGATGGCTCTACAATTGCTTCAGCGAGTAAGGATAAAACGGTGAAACTTTGGAGTTTGGGGGGGGAGGCGATCGCAAGTTGGAAAGCTCACAACGATGAAGTCTTCGACGCGAGTTTTAGTCCTGATGGTCAAACTATTGCCACTGCTAGTGCTGACAAAACGGTGAAGCTTTGGAATAAAAATGGGAAATTGCTGCGGACGATCGCAGGTCACAGTGGTTGGGTTTACAGCGTTTGTTTCAGTCCCGACGGTCAAGTTATTGCTACTGCTAGCGCTGATAGAACAGTCAAACTCTGGAACAAAAATGGGAAATTGCTGCGAACGATCGCCGAAGGCGGCGGCGAGGTCAATTGGGTGACATTCAGCCCCGATGGCCGTACTATTGCCTTAGCCTCTGACGACAATACAGTAAAAATACGGACTGTGGACGGTCGCCTGTTGAGAACTCTAGAGGATCACAGCAATAAAGTTTCCAGAGTCAGTTTTAGCCCAAATGGTAGAGTTTTAGCCTCGTCTAGTTTTGACAATACTGTAAAACTTTGGAGTTTGGACGGTCGCTTATTGAAAACCCTCGCAGGCCATCGCGATCGCGTCTACGGCCTCAGTTGGAGTACCGACGGGAAAATGCTGGCATCGGGCAGTTGGGATGGAACGGTGAAACTTTGGGGCGTTGAAGAGATGACTCCGTTAGCTGTTAACAGTGAGATGAACGATCGCGTAGGAGAACTGGTAGGTCGAACTTGCGATCGCATCCACGACTATCTCAGGTACAACCTCCAAGACACCACCTGCAATTAAAAATTTGCTAATGGGTAAATGGTAATTGGCAAATCCCCTGCATCCATAAACTTAGGGATTACTGCTGTCGGGAACTGTTGAACTCAGCTTTGTTGCTAGCTCAAAGTTGGACATAGGTAACACTATTGGCCAGAAAAGCGGAACCAACATTAACGCCACCCAAGATGTGCAGTCAGTTTTGGCAGTTGTAGCATCGCTCCAAAAAGCTTCCAGCCACACGCTAAAAACTGCCAGGGCAATAATTAAATAGCAGACAAGTGCATTTTCTAGCATGGCAATCTACCTCTGGACTGATGTTGATTCTTTAATTATCTCACTATCAACAGTTTTTTGATACTTTTGAGTGATGCACATCACCAACTTGCAACGATATCGATCGCCCAAACACTTTCTATAAATTGCATTTTCATCCTACATAAGAGCCTCCTGCCTTCTGCCTCCTGCTATAGATTAGAGCCTAGAGCTATGAGAGGCTCAAATCTAGACTATAGTAGATATTCACGATTTATAAGTATTTTTACTTAGTTAGCGAGCAGCAATAATACGTAAGTACAATCTTGAGATTTGCCCGCCTACAGCCCAGTCTACGGAAGCTTTACCTAAACTTTACAGTATTTTCCCTCCAACTTCATCGAAACTTCACACAATCACCGTATTTACCGCAGACAAATACTCATAACTAGCAATATACTTAAAACTATTAAATCCAAACACAAAGCCATCCATCAGTATTTTCACGAAACAAGTGGGTTAACTTAACAAGATAGGGGTGTACTGCCATGAAAATGATTAATGTACTTAATGTATCCATCCACAATTTCTCAGCAGCCGAGTTACTTCGTCGGCTAAAGTGTGAGGGAGGAGTTGTCTTTACCACTAATGTAGACCACTTGATGAAGCTGCAAAAAGATAGAGCATTCTTCCAAGCTTATCAAGAGGCTAATTACCGGGTGTGTGACAGCAAAATCGTGATGTACGCCTCAAAATTTTTAGGCAGTCCCCTGCAAGAAAAAATATCGGGTTCTGATTTTTTCCCAGCCTTTTATACTTATTACAAACACGACAAAGATGTAACAATATTCCTGCTGGGCGCGGCTGAGGGCGTAGCAGAAAAAGCAATGGTCGAAATCAATGCCAAAGTTGGACGGAATATAGTAATCGCTTCTCATTCTCCCTCTTTTGGCTTTGAAAATAATGTAGAAGAATGCCACAAAATTGTAGATTTAATCAATCAATCGGGCGCTACAGTCTTAGCAGTTGGAGTGGGATCGCCCAAGCAAGAGATCTGGATTCACAAATATAAAGATCAACTAAAGAATATTAAAGTATTGTTGGGAATTGGTGCCACCATTGATTTTGAAGCTGGCTACCGCAATCGCGCCCCAAAATGGATGAGTGAAGTTGGCTTGGAATGGTTCCATCGGCTGCTATCGGAGCCTCAACGCCTCTGGAAAAGATATTTACTAGAAGGCTTACCTTTTTTCTGGCTGATTTTCCAACAGAAGTTAAACATCTATCAAACTCCTTTTGTAATTTCTCCTGAGTTTGTAGCCCCCAATTCCCAAAATATTGCTGCACCTAAAACTCAAAGAACCGAAGCTAGCCTGATGGCTGAAGCTCAAGTAGCTAAGCAAAATACCTCAAAACCAATCGGTCAAATTTTGCAAGAGGCCGGCTTAATTTCCTCTGAGCAAGTAGCAGCGGTGCTGCAAGAACAAGCAGAAGATAATTACCGCCTGCGGTTTGGGGAAATTCTAGCGCGGCGAGGTTGGATCAAGCCTGAAACTATTGATTTTTTGGCAGAGCATTTGCCAAATTTAGCGGCAACAAAGGAGAAAAAACCTTTAGGTCAATATCTTAAATCTGCTGCACTGTTAGATGACGATCAAATTAGTACGCTTTTGATTGAGCAACGCAAAACAGGGAAGCGCTTCGGGGAGATGGCCGTTCACAAAGGCTGGCTTAAGGCGGAAACTATAGACTGGTTTCTGAAATATGTTGCTCCTGAACTAAAATCCATGTCTTTGGTTTAAAGCTGAAATAGAGCGAAGCGGAGAGGAATTGATGGCTGATTATGCTTTCAGTCATCAATTCCTCTCCTAAATGTTAAATTTTATGATACTAATACATTATCTTGAGCGAAAACCGCAGGGATAATGTATTAGTATTTTTTTATAGACTAGGTACTGTAGCCCTGGAATTTCCAGCAAACTACCTGTAACTTATAGCAACCGCCACAAGGGTTAGGAGATTCTCGATCGCCCAAACCCTTTCTATTATTCCATTTTCCTCCTGCCTTCTGCATAGCAGCCTTCTGCCTCCTGCCTCCTGCCTTCTGCATAGCAGCCTTCTGCCTTTAAGTCATTACTATTAGCCTTTAGTGAATTACAATTAGGAAATACTCATTACTAATGAACATTCAACTTAATTTCTTTGATAAATTGCTGACAGCGATCGAGCGCAATCAAAGTTTACTCTATGTAGCACTTGACCCCGATCCCGAAATTTTCTCGACTGGTTCACCTGCGAGCGAGCGAGTTCAAATCTTAGTCACTAACTTGGAAAATGAACTACAGTCTGTCATCAGCAAAACAGCAGATTTTGTCTGCGCTTATAAACTCAGCTTAGGATTTTATCAAGCTCTGGGCATTCCCGGTTTGGAACTTTTGCAACAAACTTTAAAAAGTATTCCTCCTCATATTCCAGTAATTTTAGATGCCAAACACGGGGATTTAAACACCAGTACCGCCTTTGCTCGTAACGCCTTTGAAGACTGGCAAGTAGATGCTGTTACTTTGTCTCCTTACGCCGGAGTTGACCAAGTAACTCCTTTTTTAGTATACCCTGGAAAAGCAGTTTTTATACTTTGTGCAACTGCTAACCCTTCTGCCGCTACTTTGCAAGAATATCCGACGGCTGAGCATCCTCTTTACTTAGAATTAGTACAAGCAGCTCAAAGTTGGGGAACTCTAGATCAACTGGGTTTAGAAGTAGGAGTAATGGCGGATATGTTAGCTCGCATCCGCAAAGCTGCTCCCGAACGGTTAATTTTAATTCACGGAGATATAGCAGAAGAAAACGATCTTACAGAAGAGGACGATCTCACCCAGATTCTTGCTGCTGGTTTGAGTAAAAATGGCGAAGGATTGCTATTACCAGTCCCCCCAAGTTTATTAGTAAAAGAGGATAATGGCAAGGCAATTAAGAAGTTGCGGGACGCTGTTAACGAACAGCGACTTCGGGTAGTAGAAGGCAGTCCTACTTGCGACTTGTGGCTTCCAGATGTCTGCTTTTTGCAACCTGAACCTCACCGCGATTTAATCTTACAACTTTATGACATCGGCTGTATAATTTTTGGCGACCACGTACAAGCATCGGGAGCGGTATTTCCCTATTATATTGATTTGCGACCCATTATCTCCATTCCCCAAATTTTCCATTTAATTGTCAGTGCTTATGCGGACATTCTGAAAGACCTGAAATTCGATCGAATTGCAGGGATACCTTATGGTTCTTTGCCAACAGCAACAGGTTTAGCTTTACGAATGGAACGGCCGATGATTTTCCCGCGTAAGGAGGTGAAAGCTTACGGTGCGGGAAGATTAATTGAGGGGCATTTTCAGGCTGGCGAAATGATTGTGGTAGTCGATGATATTCTGATTTCTGGCAAGAGTGCGATGGAAGGTGCTGCTAAGTTAAAGTCGGCGGGTTTGGAGGTGGAAGATATTGTGGTATTTATCGATCATGGACAGGGGGTAAAAGATAGATTACAGGAGAATGGATATCGGGCTCACGCGGTTTTAACGCTGCTGGAAATTGCAGAAATTTTGTATCAATCTGGTCGCGTTGATAGCGAGCAATTTAATCTTTTGACGGAGGTTCAGTGAGGAAATAGATGATCAGCTTGTTTCTATATCTCGTTGGCTGTGTACTCTTTAGCGATAGCTTTCCTTTGCGGAGAGTCTAAACAATCTTTAATTATTTCACCTAATACTGAAATCCCGCGCTCAATTTCTTCTGGACTGCGAGAATAATTCAAACGTAAAGCAGCATACCCTTGTTGACCAGGAAAAAATAGTGTCCCGTCACCGATAAGAATCTTTCGGGATAAAGCTTGCTGATAAATTGAGTGCATCGACAAACCTGACGGCAAATGCACCCAAAGAAATAAGCCACCGTTGGGAACAGTCCAAGAAGCAGAAGTGGGAAAATAACGCTCCAAAGCACTTAGCATTGCATTCCGGTTTTGGAGTAGTTGACCTCGCAAATGAGCCAAATGTCGGCGGTAATGTCCAGATGCTAAATATTCGCTAACAATTGCTTGAGAAATAGTAGAAACGTGCAAGTCATGAAGCAATTTACCTTCAACTAATGGCTGATAATTTTTACCTGTAACTACCATATAACCCACTCTAATCCCCGGCATTAGAGTTTTAGAAAAAGTGCCGATATAAGTCACGCAATCCTGTCTATCTAATGCCTTAATTGGTGCGGGTACGGGGTCGAAATTTAATCCTTCATAGGCGTTATCTTCGAGAATTTGACATTTATACATTTCTGCTAGCCGTAGCAATTGCTGGCGGTGGGATTGAGAGGTGGTGACACCTGTGGGATTGTGTAGGGTGGAAACTGTGTAAATTAGCTTAGGATGATGAGTATAGAGGTATTTTTCCAACAATTCTAAATTCATGCCTTCCGCTGTCATCGGAATGCCAATTACTCTGGCTCCTCTATGGGATAAAACTGCTAGCATTCCGTGATAGGTAGGACTTTCTACTATTACCCAATCTCCCGGTTGCACGTAGTGGTGAATAGCTAAAGATAGCCCTTGTTTAGAACCGTTAGTAACAATTAAATAATCTGGTGTTACTTCTAATCCCCGCTGTACTAACATCCGGCTGATTTGTTGTCGGAGCGTTAATTGTCCTTGGGGCAAATCGTAATTAAATAGGCTCGTGCCGATTTGTTTGACGGCTCGCCTAGCAATCCGCTGCAAATCTTCTGAACCAGATTCTAGGGGAAAACCGCTACTAAAATCGATCGTTCCTAAGTGTTGCCGCGCTTCGATACCACCCATATAAATATTAAAAAATCCACCACCTTCTCGCTCGGAAACTATTACATCTTGGGGTGGGGCAAAGTTTGAAGCTGATTTAGGACAGGTAATTTCGGGGCTACTGACATAATAGCCTGCACCGGGACGGGCGTGAATTAACCCATCGGCTTCTAGGACGCTATAGGCCTCAATTACGGTTAATTTGTTTACCCCTGCATTCAAAGCTAAAGAGCGAATTGAAGGGAGTTTTTCTCCAGGTTGCAAGGCTCCTGATTCGATCAGGCGCGAAATGCGATCGCGTATTTGTAGATAAACGGCTTTGGAGGATTTTCGCTCTAAAGGAATTCTCACGGGGGTTTTCCTCAGAATGGCTATAGGGAGATATTTAGCACTATATAGGATGGGGAAGCGTTTTGGCTGGTACAGTTTAACCTTGTTTGAGTATAACACTTTAATTTATTTTTAACTGTACTAGCTAAGATTTATTATTTTGTAGGCTGTATTTGTAAAATTATGATACGATATCTCGCCTTCCTACTCCGTAACGAGTTATTATGTTCAATATATCGCAATAATATTAGCTGTACAAAATAGAGTAATAACTATGCCTAAATATCCAAAACTAATGGATGAATATGAGGAACAACTTGAGAACTGGCTTTCCCAAGGCGAAATTAATGAAGAAGTTCGCAACCGCCTTAGAAGTGCTGCTAATAGAGTTTTTGAAGCGCTTTTGGCAGCATCTACAAAAGAGGAGATTCTGGAAGATATAGGTAAGCTATTTCCACCAGAGGGATACCGTACTGTTGTCAACCATCTCAAAAATATTGTAGATGCACGCAATAGCCATATAAAAACAGAGGAAAAACGGTAATATTTATAGGATTTTTGCAATTGAAATTTGAAACATCGATTCCTCCTGCTCCTCTAAAAAATGAGGGGACATTCAAAGCAGCCTTTTAAGGGAGCTAGGAGATTTATTCTCTCTAAGTGATGGTTTATATACTTAAAATTTTGAAGTTCGTATATAATGTTTGATCGACTACTTTTACCTCAATTTTCACTTGAGAAGTTAAGGAGTCACAAGTCATCAGTCTTGCTTGTAGATTATAGTATACTAGATCCGCGAGATCCCAAATCAGCTAACCATCGGTTAATTGTAAAATCATGTTACAAAAAAGAACATTTATCCTGCTCTTTTTTTTGAGCCTTGTATTAGTAGCCTGTCTGAATCGTACATACAAGCCAGTAGCAGAATCCACACCCACACAAACGACAGCAAATCCCACCGCTGACAATACCTTAAACATTTGGTGGAATAAGGGTTACTATCCAGAGGAAGATGCAGCATTTCGCCAAATCATTTCTGAGTGGGAAAAGAAAAGCCCGAACAAAGTTAAGTTGAGTTTTATTACTGATGCTAATATTATTCAACAGACAGACAAAGCCCTAAGTAGTAACAATCTACCGGATATTTTCTTCGCGCACTTAACAGATATTAATTGGAGTCCGAAATGGGCTTGGGAAGGCAAGCTAGTAGATGTTTCTGATGTGATAGATCCCGTCAAAAACCTGTACACTCCTAATGCCATAGAATCTGTATATTTATATAACAATAAGGTCAAAAAACGCAGCTACTATGCAGTTCCGATTGAGCAGCAGACAATTCACATCTCTTACTGGCGTGACCTACTTAAAGACGCAGGCCTAAGCGAGCGAGAGGTTCCTAAAGATTGGGATGGATTCTGGAACTTCTGGAAACAAGCTCAGAAAAATTTGCGCCAACAGGGGCAACAAAATATTTATGCTTTTGGGTTGCCAATGTCTCCCGGAGGTTCAGATACTTACTTCATGTTTGAGCAATTCTTAGAAGCATACAAGGTAAGATTATTAGACGAAAATGGTCAACTTCTGCTAGACGATCCCACAACCAGACAAAGCATTATTAAAGTATTAGATTGGTGTACAAACCTTTATAAGGAAGGATACGTACCCCCAAATGCGCTGAATTGGCAAAATACAGATAATAATGTTAACTTTCTGAACAAAACTGCTCTAATCACAGCCAATCCCAGCTTATCAATTCCGACTTCACAGAAGCAAGATACAGACCTTTATTACGATAAAATTGGCACAATGGAGTTTCCCAATCAGCCAGACGGGAAACCGACTCGATACATGGCTTCTGTCAAGCAGGTAGTTATATTTGCATCATCTCAACATCAGAAAGTAGCTAAAGAATTTCTATCTTTCTTGATTCAGCCTGAGAACTTAGGAGCTTATATTAAGAATTCCGCAGGGCGATGGTTCCCTGTCATGCCAAAACTTCTAAAAGATCCTTTCTGGAACGATCCCAAAGATCCGCATTTGTCAGTAGCAGTTAAGCAATTTACTGAGCGCCAGATCCGCCCTTTTTATCCGGCACTGAACCCTGCCTATGTTAAAGTGCAGCAGGAGAATGTGTGGGGGCAAACCCTCAATCGCATCCTGAAAGATGGTTTATCGCCGGAGCAAGCTGCTGATGAAGCGATCGCGAAAATCAAACAGATTTTCTCTGAGTGGAAATAGGGGGCAGTTTCCACTTTTGAGAAAGTGCAGAACTTACGCAGAAGGTGGCTGAAAATCCGCTTTCTGCGTCAATATCTCAGAAAATAATTTGTAGATCATAAAGCTGAGCAAATAGCTCAAGCTAATCAGAATATTACTAATTTTAAGGTTTATAATGATATTACAATTTTGGTACTAAAACAAAAGTAGTAGTAACCCTCTATCTCTATTCAACCTTTCGTATGTTAGAGTGCAGCAAGAGAATGTTTAGGACAAGCTCTCAATTGTATTCTGAAAGACAGTTTCGGGAGGCGATTGCCTCACTCTATAAACTAGGAGTAAAAAAGCATGAAATTTTGGCAGAAAAGCTTGACAGTCAAGCTTTCTACCGTTTTCTTATTCATGTCTCTAGTGACAGTAGGAGTTGTAGGATATGTCGCTTGGGCTAAGGCTAGAGCTGACTTAGAGCGACTTGTATTCAATCAGTTAAATATTTCTGCAACTCTCAAAGAAGGTGAACTCGATCGGTGGTTTGACGATCAACGACAAGCTTTTCTATTGATTAATCAGTCATCCGAGTTCACGGTTCATATTAAGAACTTATTGACTCGTAAAGCATCGGAACCTGAGTATCGCTCAGCCTACGCCGCCTTGAGTAAATATTTGGAGCAAGCAGTTAGCACTCAGCCAAACTTACCAGAAATTTTTATTCTTACTAATGGCGGTAAAATTATTCTTTCCAATAACAAGTCTCGCGAAGGAACTTATGAAAATTTCTCAAATTTTACGCAATTAGGTGAAAATATGGAGTTGACACCAGCTTTTTATCCTTCGTCAGTAACTGGGCAGCCAATGACGACCCTATCTCTGCCATTATTAGCTCCGACAGGTAAAGTTATCGGGTTAATAGCAACTAATTTAAGTCTAGAAAGAATAGATAAAATTATTCGCGAGCGTTCCGGTTTAGGAGACACTGGTCAAACTTATTTAGTAGGTAAGTTGGCTGCTAGAAATACGTTTATATCAGGAAGTTCATCGGGAAAACCCGACTTATCTGAAGAGGTTAAGAGTTTTGGGATTGATGAGGCTACCAGCGGTATAGATAGTTCTGCATTTTATTTAAACCATCATGGAATACCAGTAATTGGTGTTTATCGTTGGCTTGATAAACGAAACTTAGCTTTGTTAGCGGAGATGCACCAGGATGAAGCTTTTGCACCAGCAAATCAACTCGCTCTGGGGATTATTATAGTGGGTTTAGGTGCGGCTGTAATGTTAGTGGTAGGAGTATATTTACTGCGGATTTTAGAGGAGAAGGCTGAGCAAATGGAGAAGACTTTGGGAGAACTAAAACAAACCCAATCTCAACTAATTCAGACAGAAAAAATGTCTGGTTTAGGGCAAATGGTGGCTGGCGTAGCTCACGAAATAAATAATCCTGTTAACTTTATTCATGGTAATCTTACCTACGCTAGTAAATATGCTCAAGAGTTGCTAGATTTAATGCTCCTCTATCAGGAAAATTATCCAAATCCGACACCGGAAATTAAAAATTCGCTTGAAGAGATTGACCTGGAATTTATAGTGGAAGATTTGCCCAAGATCCTATCTTCAATGAAGGTAGGTACTGAACGCATTCGCCAGATAGTTTTGAGCTTGCGAAACTTTTCCCGTCACGATGAATCCGAGATGAAGCGAGTTGATATTCACGAAGGAATTGACAGCGCATTAATGATTTTGCAGCATCGTTTAAACGCTCAGACCGCAACTTCGGAAATTAATATTATTAAAGATTATGGAAACCTGCCACAGATAGAATGCTATCCTGGGGATCTGAATCAAGTCTTTATGAATATTTTGACAAATGCGATTGATGCTCTGGAAGAGAGCATCAAAAAGGGTGGGTTTGAAAAGGTAGGCGATCGCTCCTGGAATATTACTATTTATACTCAAATACTAAAGGAAACTTCTCGTGCTGCGATCAAAATTCGAGATAATGGCTGTGGAATGCCTACTGAAGTCAAAAACCGGGCTTTCGATCCTTTTTTCACTACTAAGCCTGTCGGTAAGGGCACGGGTTTAGGGCTTTCTCTAGCTTACAAAATTGTCGTAGAAAAGCATAGAGGAATGTTGCAGTGTTCCTCCGAACCCAATCGAGGAACTGAATTCGCGATTGAAATTCCCATTAGCCAAAATCACTAATTTTTTGATAAAATTAGAATCGCAGAGATAAATTTAATCTCTACTATACCACATTAAAAAGTACAAGGTAACAATGGATAATCTCGAAGCTTATTGGATGCCATTTACAGCAAACCGTCAATTTAAAGCCAATCCTCGGATGCTGGTATCGGCGAAAGGTATGCACTTTACTACAGATGATAACCGCTCAATTTTAGATGGTACTGCGGGACTTTGGTGTGTCAATGCTGGTCATTCCCGCGACAAGATTGTAGAGGCAGTTTCCAAGCAGGTATCCCATCTAGATTATGCGCCTCCTTTCCAAATGGGACATCCGGGGGCTTTTGAACTTGCGGAACGTTTAGTAAAGATGATGCCGGGTAAATTCGATCGTGTTTTCTTTACTAATTCTGGTTCGGAATCAGTGGAAACTGCTTTAAAAATTGCGATTGCTTATCACCGGGTTAAAGGTGAAGGTACTCGCCAAAGATTAATCGGACGGGAACGGGGATATCATGGTGTAGGTTTTGGTGGTATTTCTGTCGGCGGCATTTCTCCTAATCGTAAGTTCTTTGGGAGTTTACTTAATGGTGTCGATCATTTACCTCACACTCATAATTTAGAAAAAAATGCTTTTACACGCGGACAACCAGAATGGGGGGCACATTTAGCTGATGAGTTAGAGGGGATTGTTACTTTGCATGATGCGTCTACGATTGCGGCTGTAATTGTTGAACCTGTGGCGGGTTCTACGGGGGTATTGATTCCGCCAAAAAGCTATTTAGAAAGGCTGCGGGCGATTTGCGATAAGTACGGTATTTTGCTGATTTTTGATGAAGTAATTACGGGTTTTGGTCGTTTGGGTGCAAGTTTTGCGACTGAATATTTTGGAGTGAAGCCTGATTTAGTTTGCACCGCTAAAGGGATTACTAATGGGACGATTCCAATGGGTGCGGTATTTGTTCGCCCAGGCATTTATGATGCTTTTATGGATGCGCCGGAGAATGCGATTGAGTTGTTTCATGGTTATACTTATTCTGGTCATCCGGTTGCTTGTGCTGCTGCTTTAGCTACGCTGGATATTTATCAGGAAGAGGGATTGTTTGAACGTGCTGCTAGTATGGCTAGGTATTGGGAAGATGCGGTGCATTCTTTGAAGGGTGTGCCTCATGCGATCGATGTTCGCAATCTGGGATTGGTGGCAGGTATTGAGTTGGAATCAATTGCGGGTAAGCCGGGTAAGCGGGCTTTTGATTGTTTTCTAAAGTGCTTTGAAAAAGGGCTGTTGATTCGGACGGCGGGTGATATCATTGCGCTGTCGCCACCATTGATTATTGAAAAGGAACATATCGATCGAATTGTGGATATGTTAGGGGGAGTTTTGCGAGAAATGGCTTAATCTTTTTAAGATGTGAAGTTTAAGATTTTGTCATTACTAAGTTTTTCAACCCACATTCCGCAGATATTTAAGCAGATTTAATTTCAGATAAATTCGGAATCACGAAAGCCCAAAATGATTGCCATACAATCATTTTGGGCTTTTTTAGGATATAATAACTTCCACAACTAACCCAACTCTAAAAACTATGAAAAAGCCCTCAGAAGCGATAAATATCGTAAATTTAGACCATTTAGGAATAGTAGCAGGAATAATAGATGAGATGGAATTGGTAGAAGAAGTCAACAAAAAAGTGGGATTAAGAACCAAAGAAACCCTCAGTCCAGGACAAGTAATGAAAGCGATGATTTTGAACGGATTGGGTTTTTTGAGCGCTCCAATATACCTATTCGACACATTTTTTGTAGGAAAAGCAACAGAACATCTAATTGGAGAAGGAGTAACGCCTGAACAATTAAACGATGACAGGATAGGAAGAGCATTAGACAAATATTATCAAGCTGGGACGACAAAATTATTCACAGCAATTGCCTTGAAAGCAGCGATGAAATTTCAAGTAGAAATGAAAAGCGTTCACCTAGACAGCAGTTCAATATCAGTAGAAGGAGAATACAAAAGCTGTCAGAAAGAAGGTCAAGTAATTGAAGCAGAATCCTTAGAGAGAGAAGATGAAATGAAAGCCATAAAAATCGTACATGGATACTCAGGGGATAGAAGACCAGACCTGAAACAATTTATCATAGACACAATCGTAACTGGAGATGGAGACGTACCATTGTATCTCAAAATAGATGACGGAAACGCCGACGATAAAAGTGTA
>NZ_KB235903.1:1295188-1296610 GCF_000332155.1 Kamptonema formosum PCC 6407
GCCTCATTGCGTAAGATATTCAAACAAGAGTTTGCTTGTATTGCCGATGCAGATATGGCAATAAAACGGTTATCAGAGTCTTGGAAATATCACCAGCTTGCCGAAATTGAATACCGAGAAAAGCCCGTAAAAAAACGAAAATCAAGCCGAAAATAGAGAGCCAGACCAAGACAATAGTTTATCAAGTTACAGGTAAAATAGAAACCCAAAAATCAGTAATAGAAGCGGAAAAAGTCAAAGCTGGGAGATTTATATTAGCCACGAATATCTTAGACACAAAATCCGTGAGTAATCAACAGGTATTATCGGAATACAAAGCGCAGCAAAGTAACGAGAGAGGATTTAGATTTATCAAAGATCCGTTATTTTTTACGTCAAGCGTATTTGTGAAAAAGCCGGAGCGAGTGGAAGCAATTGGAATGATAATGGGACTGTGCTTGTTAGTGTATAACCTAGCTCAAAGAAAATTGAGACAACAATTAGAAGTCACCAATGAGGGGGTAAAAAATCAAGTGAAGAAATTAACCAATAAGCCGACAATGCGCTGGATATTTCAGATGTTTCAGGCGGTGCATTTAGTGACTATAAATGGAGAGAAGCAAGTCAGCAATTTAACCCCAGACCGTCAAGTTGTATTAAAGCATTTAGGGCAGTATTGCTGTCAATACTATTTAATATTTTCAAGTGGATGATGATTGGTATTAAGGTATAAATATTTGTAAATAATCCTCATTTATGAGTCAAGATAATTTGCTCTTGGCATGAGTTGACTTGGTTGAAAAGATGAGTTGAAGTGATAAAATAGCGACATGAATATATTAGAAAAAGTCAATTTTTTCAACTTACTTAATCTAGGTAAATTTGACAGGCTCCTGTAACGCTAAAACCGCATAAGTTCAACCCAAAAGCATATTGGCTCCAAGCTTTCACAACTGATAAAAAAATCCAAGCCACATCTGCGGAATGTGGGTTTCAAGATTGGGAGTCT
The DNA here is from genome assembly GCF_000332155.1 of Kamptonema formosum PCC 6407. Taxonomy (GTDB): domain Bacteria; phylum Cyanobacteriota; class Cyanobacteriia; order Cyanobacteriales; family Microcoleaceae; genus Kamptonema; species Kamptonema formosum. Next base: position 1,296,177 of record NZ_KB235903.1, read on the forward strand.
CTCTAATAGTTTAATAGCCGGGAGGTTAATTTCCCGGCTATTTACGTACTCATTTGCGGCCTTGGAGATAGGTGCGATCGCGTTTGGGGCTAATAGCGGATTTCTAGGCCGTATTGTTGGCAGAGGACTTTGAGTTCTTCTCGGAAGCGATCGCGCACATTTTGGGGCGAGACAATTTCGCAATCTTTGCCATAGCGCAAGATTTCTCGGAAAAACCAAAAGGTATTTGATACTTTTCTGACCACTCGCCGGACTTGCGGGGTGTCTGCTAACCATTCATTGAAGATATCTTGACCTGTTTTTGTTTTGTAGGCAAAAGCTAAACCTCTGAATAGGTGCATTTCTACCTCGATTTGAGCTAGATTGGGCAACCATTTTCTGTCAATGGGTGCGATCGCAGATTCGGGTGGAATGCGATCTAAACGGAAGCAGCG
>NZ_KB235903.1:1296710-1297929 GCF_000332155.1 Kamptonema formosum PCC 6407
TAGTCAATTCTCACCTGATTACCCCATAAATCTTGAGGCAAAAAAGCCCTTTCCATCGGAATGTGAGCAACTGGCTCAGTCAGGGTAAATTGTCCCTCCTCAATCCACGCTTTAAGTTCCAAAGCTACTTGACGGGAGAGGTAAAAACTAGCAAGGGGAGCCACTCTGACAGTTTTACCTTCAATAGTAATACGGCCTGTTTTGAGTTGAGCATAAGTAACTAAACCAAAGGTAGGACGCACCCGCCGAGGGATAGCAAAATCTACTACTGGTGCTACAATATCTTTGTCTTGTATGGCGCAACGGGCAACTACTTCTTCATTTAAAACTGGCAGCGGAATCCCAACTCCTAACATTATAGATGGGCCGTAATTTTTGAAGTAACAACCCGTACCCATTTGGAGTTCATCTGTTTAGCATCACCAATTAAAGCTAGCGTAGCGGCGGGGCCAATGGGAGTGCGATTAGGAAGGCGTTTTTGTAGTGGGAAATGCTGCGTTCCTTCCCAGGTAACATAGCCGATCGCACCGCCCAGGAAAATGCGCGTACCGATACCCACAAGCTGTAAATCTGGGTCGTTTAGCAAGGGAGAAATGGCTCCAGGGTTGGAGTAGACGGCGTTACTGAGATGGGGTTGTAGGGGGCCGAGGTAGGTGTAAAGAGTGCGATCGCCTCCATTCACGCCCACGATAAAGTTTTGGTAGATGTTGCGGGGATTAAATAGGTAAAACTGGTTAATCGTGTCGCGGGTAATGGTCGTTTCAAAGGAGGCGCGGGGGTAACAGTCTGTGGCTTGGCCTACGGCTCGTAGTTGTACGGGTTTGCCAGCGATTAGGTCTTCGATGACGTGGCCGCCGCCCCGTTCCCGCGATTCTTCGCCGTCTTCGGCAACTTGGGTGGCTCCCAGGTAGAGGTCTACAGCCCCGAAGCCGGAGTAGGCTAAAACGCCATCTAGCCAGCAGGAGCGAATATTTGATCGGGGGGTCTGTGTGTCCCAGATTGACAATCGCCCCGGAGGATTCCATCGGCTCAAACGTGCCTGTAGTAATTACGTCTACTTCTTTGGCTGCTTGGGTTGTGCCGATTTCGGCGACTCTAGCTTTAAGTTCTTCTACTGTCCAGACTACGGCTTGCTGACGGCTGATTTTGTCGTTAATTTCGGCTATGGTTCGCATTAAGTTTAAAAGTAATTAGTAATTAGTAATTGGTAATTGGTAAT
>NZ_KB235903.1:1297939-1316492 GCF_000332155.1 Kamptonema formosum PCC 6407
TCAAGATTGGGAGTCTCTCTAATAGTTTAATAGCCGGGAGGTTAATTTCCCGGCTATTTACGTACTCATTTGCGGCCTTGGAGATAGGTGCGATCGCGTTTGGGGCTAATAGCGGATTTCTAGGCCGTATTGTTGGCAGAGGACTTTGAGTTCTTCTCGGAAGCGATCGCGCACATTTTGGGGCGAGACAATTTCGCAATCTTTGCCATAGCGCAAGATTTCTCGGAAAAACCAAAAGGTATTTGATACTTTTCTGACCACTCGCCGGACTTGCGGGGTGTCTGCTAACCATTCATTGAAGATATCTTGACCTGTTTTTGTTTTGTAGGCAAAAGCTAAACCTCTGAATAGGTGCATTTCTACCTCGATTTGAGCTAGATTGGGCAACCATTTTCTGTCAATGGGTGCGATCGCAGATTCGGGTGGAATGCGATCTAAACGGAAGCAGCGATTATGCTTCAGTTCTGGTAAATCGTAATTTCCTTCTGTTTCTTCACACCAACAATCGAGATATTGTCGGTCTTCGTGAGGGTTGATTTGAGCATGGCGGATGTGGAAGTGCAAAATATTCTCTGCTGCATCTTGGTAGGTGAGTTTAAAGGGTTGGTTTCGTTTGATATAGCGGTCTATTTCTAACCGCCAAGGGGTAGAGATGTTTTTTAAAATTGCCTCTGTTTCTCTCCGCAGAGGTTCTGGTAGTTCGCTGCGATCGAGCAGCAGTTGAGCAATAATTTGCGCCTCTTGAGTTTTGCCGAGATCGATTAAGGCATCGATCGCGTGTTTGAGCGCTTCTAATCTGTTATTTTTCCAGTCGTTGTTAGGAGCGATCGCGAGTTTATGTTGGGCGATCGCTTTTACGAGCTTGGAAATGTTGGGGCGATCGCCCCACGTCATGCCGAATTCTAGGGCCAAGGCTTCTAATTCGGCTTTGTCCCGTTCGGTAACGGAGAGGGTGATAGATTGATCTTGACGGCTCATTTATACGGACACTTTCTCTGTGTAGAGGCTTGACAGGATCTTGTGGTTGGGTTATGGTTACATTATAAGCTTATTACGGATAGAGTATGAGGGTTTTACCAAGACAAGATTCCCATTGCGATCGCCTACTCCAGCTTATGTCTGATAGTCGCTGGCACTCGACGGAAGAACTCGTAGAGAAAATTACCCACCGATTTTCTGCGACGATCCATGTCTTGAAGCAACGGGGTTACAAGTTTGAGAAACGCCGCATCGAAGGACAGCGACATGAGTATCGGTTAGTGATGTCATAGAGAGCGATCGCTTAAACAACGTTCCTGAGATATTGGGGGTAGTCTCTACTACTCCCAACATCTGAAAAATAAGCCACGCCAATCCCAAAGTGTACGGACACTATTTCTGTCTATAACCTTGACAATCTCTATTTTTGGTATAAAGATAAGGAATATCAACTAATTACGGACAAAAGTTAAGTACAGACTTACTAGCTAAGTTACCCGAAAGCCAGCTACAAACTGTAATTTACTCGCATTCACATTATTGAGAAAAATATGTCTGACTTCCTGCAATTTATAGGGCTTGAAGATAAACCCATTTTAACTCAGTTCATTGAAGAAGTGGCTAACAAAGGACTTCAGCAATATCAAAAAGCGATTCAGTATGGAGTGCATCAAGGACAGTCACTCTACAACCATGTTGTATCTGGTGTTTTTTTAATTCACTCATTACAAGAGATTCTTCAACTAGAAGAAATAGAGTTAAAGACTCTAACAATCGCTTTCTGCGTACACGATCTAAATAAAACTTATGAAGGAACAGCGAGAAGTTACGGTGAGATAGCTACTCCTGATAATGTTGCTAAGGAAATTGAAAAAGTAGGCTTTTATAGCTTTTTTGAAAATCTCTGTGATTACCTTGAAGATATCACAGAGATAATTCGAGGACATTCAGGACATAACAGTGTTCGAGGAGATTCCTTAGATCGCCGTTCTGACTCAACTCGGCTTGGTAAGGCACGACTCAAAGAACTATGTCACATTATTCGAGCTGCTGACGTTGGCGACTTATCTCAAGGCTACTCAGAGCGCAAACATAAACAAACTTTTCTCAGCCATATCAACAGATTTACCCATCGCCAATATTGTTTTATCGCTCACCAAGTATCAGAGCAGCGCGGAATACTAACCAACATTATTCATAATCAAGTAGCAGAGTTTTTATCTGAAAAGTTTGAGGCGCTGCCAGTTTTTCTGTATTCACAAGGAACTCATTATCTCGTTCCTGTAGGAACACAGCTAGATTTAGCTGACAGTGACCTTGTGAAAATAGGTGAGTCAGTTGAGCAAACAATTAACAAAATGAAGTCTGAAGAGTATGGCAAGTTTATAAAAGCCGGTAATCAAGGAATAAAGATTGATGAAGAACTCTTATCACTTCAACTACCCTACTTAGAAATATTTGGTCAGGTAAATACAATTATTCAGCATAAGCATTATGACTTAGAAGAAGTTAATAGAAAATATCGAAAAAAACTTGAAGATGAACTTCCAAACAAAAAAGAATTAGAAAAGAGACTTATTCAAAGGTGGCTTGAGAAAACTAGGCTGATGCCAGTTGATGAAGAAACAATGCGTTTTGGAGAATTACTAAGAACCTTCTATATTTTTTTGAAAAAGCATCGTACACAAGAATTAGCGGAACGTAATAAGAGTTTCCGAGATCCCTGGATTTACATATATCAATTACTAGAAATTCAAGACTCTGAGCAATACAATGTCTTAGATCCGCTTTATGTCAGAGCTTATGTTATTGTAAAAAATCTATCTATTACTTATGATATTTTGCTCAACCTCATGATTCAAGAAGCTAATTCATTAGATGGTGAAGAAGAGCAGGATGATTCGGAAACAAAAACAAAGCTTGCTGCTCAAATAAGTCCTTTAGTTTCCTATGTGAAAAATAATCTAACTTTTGACTTCGCAGAGTTTACTACTCAAAACTTTACCAATCACCTAAAGGTTTATTACGAAAATAATCATAAGCAATCTTGTTATGCTAGTGCTGCTTTTGAAGCATCTAAATGGATGTCAGGAAATGTGCCACAGGGTATAAAAGTACAAAAATTTTCTAACAGACTGATTGGAGGTCATGGTGAGCCTAAAAGATACGTTGATCCAGTTGTCCGCGAGCAGTTTTCGATTGAAAAGCTGAACTATCGTTCAAGTGGTGATAAATTTATGTATTTACATATCATGCCATATTCATTTATGACGGCTCCATTTATCGAGAACTTCAAAAATATTTTTCAGCAACTCAATAAATTGGATGTATCAGCAGTTAGCCTTTCTTTAAAAGAAGCTCTTGAATTTTTTAGAAAGCAATGCTACTGTATATTGCCCATCAAAAATCAAAAAACCACAGGGATTTTAGTTCCTAATCATTCAGAAGTAGTTGGCAATACTATTTCTCTACCTTTAACTACAGTTGGAGATAATAAAACAGAAAAATACCTCAATGCTATAGAATATGCTTTAATGATTCACAAACACTTTGGAGTTAAGGTTTTATTAAGTGAATCATCAATACCTATTTTAAACCTAACCGAGCATCGTGAAGTAGATATTTTTCTTGATGGTGTACCTTCAACTCTACGCGGTTTAGTTCCATCTGAAGAAATACGTTTTCAACGCGATCGCAGTAAAGAACCTCTTGGAAGTGGAGATATTTTATGGCAAAGGCTTCTGGCAATTCGTGGAATGTATGACGTGCTTTGGACTGATTCTAAAGAAAATGAATTAGTAGCTATGGCTACAGCATTTACACAGTCAGAAAATCACATCTTTTTTGTGGTTGACCGTTTAATTGAGAAAAAGGCTCAGTTTATGAACAAGCGTAAAAAAGTTGACAAAGAAGTTGCTGCGTTGAGTTTAACTAGGCAACTTAAAGAGTGGATATAGGAAATTAATATAACAAGGAGTAAAACATGAATACAGAACAGCCAAGTGTTTCAGAAGTCATCAAAAAAATGGCTAAAATTGGTTGGTCAGCAAAAATCAAGGGAAACAGCCTTGCCCGTAGTTCTCTAATGATGCCGCTCAATAGAATATTTGATAAATTACGGCGGCAGCAACAAATCCTCGATTTTGAAACGTTACGAGCCGCGACTATTAGCGAGGTACTAACCTACTTAGAAACAACCGAGAATCCAAAATATCGCCGTAATAAAGAAAAATGGCGAGAAACACGAGAGAAAGTAGAAGAATTTGTGAATCTCTTTTATCATCAGATTCTTTCTGGTAGCTATCAGAATAAGTTAGCCCGTTTGATGAAAGATGAGAAAGATATTAAAGCAGCTTATCTGTTTTATGTAAGAAGCCAAATCCAACCTAAAGAAGAAAAAGAGGGGACTGAATCATGAGTATTTTGACCAAACCAGAATATGTCAAGTTTTTGCAGGAGCGTTATCAAGAGTATCCGCAAGGTAAGTATGTGAATTTGATTCTAATCCGCAAGACAGAATCAGAGGCTATCTTCCGTACTGAAGGAAGTGGAGAACCACTTTGTCGAGAGTTTGTACAAGCAGGTGTTCAGAAACGCAAAACCGATCCAATTCAAAGGGTAGTAATCACTAAAAGAAAGCAAACCGCAGTAGAACGGCGAACGGGTCGAGAAGATTTGCGAAAGCAAAACTTGCTTTGTCTAAATGAAGATGGTGCCAGTCATCCAGATTCAATAGATGCTTACATCTATGGATATGCAGTAGGTCAAGGTGGCGCTCAGAAGTCTCGCGTAATCACTGAAGATGCTTTTTCAGTTCTACCTGTTAGTCAAGTTGTCGATATCCGCACTTCTAATGCACTGTTTGAAACCGGAACAATGAGAGATACAAGAGATGAAGGTGCTGAAGCATCAACTAGCTTGTTTGGTAGTGAGTATGTGCGTCCCGAAACCCACTTCTTAGACATCGAAACTCTTAAGGATGTGACTCCAGACGAATTGTTTTATGTCTTGGGTAACATTCTTCGTAGTAGTCGCTACGGCGCAGTGTCTTCTCGTATCGGCAAGGTCAAGAATACTCTTGCTCAAGTTATCTTCAGCGATACTGAGATTTTTAGCACCCTAGAGCTAACGCAGCGAGTGTATGACATTTTGCCTCGTGATAGTCAGGATGAAGAATTAGACTTTCCCTTAGCAGATGATGTTTTACTTCAGGCTGCCATCAATTCTTCTAGTGAACTCGTGCAACAAGTATTTGGTCAATATCAAATTATGACTGATGCGGATCGTAATTCACTAATTGAAGAAGTGAGAACTATTTACCGAGATCCAGCAACCTTTCTACAACGTCTTGCAAACTCATACAGGCGAGGTTAACTAATGTTGGTTTATCAGTGTGAACTAACGCTGCTGGAAAACACTTTTTTCAGTAGTAGGGAAATCAATGATCTCTACTTAACAGAACCCTTGATTGGTAACTATGCTCTTGCCTATGCACTTGGTTTAGCTCAGGCTCCTTATCGAAATAGAGGAGAAATCTATTATTACGAACATCTGAGCCGATTGAATCAACAGGAAATTTACATTACACCAGCCACAATACCCGAAGGGCACGAGCCAAAGTTTTCTTTCTCTCAATTCAATTCTGTACCTGATGGTTACTGGTATGCGATGGGGAAAAACTGCCTAGTTCAACGACCTGATGGTTATGATTCAGTTTACGATACCAAAAACAAAGTTTGGTACATAGTTAACAGGCAAACAGGCAAAAGAACAAAAGAAAAGGCTGTCAACTATCCTCAAGTTGGCTTTATCAAAATGATGGGGATTGGTACTGTATTGCACTTCTTTGTCATAACAACGAAGGAATTGATTTTACCTCGCTACATACGGTTAGGAAAATTTATGAGCAAGGCAAGAGTAGCTGTCACTCTTTACGAAAATCCTGCGATAGTCAGCCGCCAACATCAAACAGTTAAGTATTTACTAAATCCTCTCGATTTACCACAGGGAATGCAAGTAACTAGCTATGACACATATAATATTCATCCTGTCCCTCTGATACGCAATGCAAATCTGACTGGTCATTTTATGGGGCTAGACAACAATCTATATCTGCCAGCAGGTATGAAATTTGGCATTGAATTTTTACAACCTTCAGCCGCTAGTTAAAACTATGGACTCAATAACGATAAAGCTAAACCCACACTATGAACTCTTAGCTGAGCTATCTGAAGTCCCAGATAAGATTCAGCAAGTTATCGAATATCCACTCGATCATCAAATCAAAACTTACCAGTCACAAAAGAGTTTTGACTTAGTTCTCAATACTTTTCCAACAGGAACAGGCAAGACAAAGGCTGCTCTACTTCATTTACTGGATAACCCGCAAGCTAATACCTTACTCATTGCTCCTACTAATGAGCTAATTCGTCAGCACAAGAGAGATGTTGAGGAGTTTGTAAAAATAGCAACTTTACCCCATATTGTCTGTGAAGTAAATGCAAAACTACTGCACAACATCGATCCAGAGAATAGGTTGTATCGACAAGGGGAAAGATTTTATCGGTTAATGACGAATCCTATGGAGTTTGCTGAACAACTAGGAATTCCAGAGAAACAGCGTTCTTCTCGCTGTCCTATTATTCTTATAACGAACCCTGACTTGTTCTATTACAGCCTCTACAGTTGCTACCATAATCTTGACAAGCGTAATGTTTTTGAAGCGATTTTTGCTGACTTTGAATACATTATTATTGATGAGTTTCACTATTATAATGCCAAACAATTAGCAAACTTTCTATTTTTTATAGCTTTATCGCTAGAGTTAGGATATTTCCAGAATGTAAATCGTAAAATGTGTTTACTATCAGCTACACCCGATGCAGAAGTCTATAATTATCTTGAGCGACTAGCGTCACAAGGATTGCGGTGGAAAGCCATTAAACCTGAATTTGTAGATTCCAGTTACTCCCGTGCTGTTAAAACTTTAACACCTGTTAAGCTAACTTTTGCTGCCTGTATGGATTTAGATGAATACCTGAAAAAATCTGCATTTGAAGTCAAATCTAAAGTGCGTAACTCATTAGATGGAGCTTTGATTAGTAACTGCCTAATTGATATTAACAGGGCAGTAAGCCATTTGAAAGCAGCAGGACTAACAGCCAACGAAGACTTCGGTCGAATTACAGGTGCAGTCTCGCGTCAAGAACGCGAAATATCCGCTAAAAAGCCGTTGATTTTAGCTACTCCTACTGTAGATATTGGCTACAATTTTGTTAAACAAGCTAAAACACGCCAAAACCTAGATTTTGTATTTTTTACAGCCCGATATGCTGATGAGTTTTGGCAAAGACTAGGCAGGGTAGGGCGAGTTTTAGGTAAGGTTGAGCAGGATTTGGAATCAGAAGCAGTTGCTTTAGTTTCATCAGAAGTTTTGGAGAAAATTTGTACTTATGGAAATGATTTTTTAATGTCAATTAGCCGAGACAAACTTAAAAGGATATTCGATGAATCTAGTGCATTTATACAAAAACCATTTCTGTGTGAATATATCAGTTCTTATGCCATTCTCGAATCTTTCCGCCCTCTGTACGAACTCAGAAAGCAGATGCGACATCCTGAACGAATCGAGGAAGCGTTTGAGCAAGTTCGGTTATTATTTGCACCAGGAAGCAAAAAAAGATATCAACATTATGTTTATAGTCTTTGTAGATTCAATTCACTACAAAAAGCATCAGTTAAAGATATTTACGGCGATTGTTTGATTCGTGAGTTTCTTAATACAGCTAGTTTTTGGACTACTGGTAATGAGAATAACCCAGAAGTAGAAAAAAGTTTTCCTGACTTTAAAAAAAAGTTGCAGGCAAAGAATATTAAATGTTTAGAGATTATTCAGAACTATGTCTCAGAGGAATATTATGCTTTGTCCAGTTTGTTTAGCTTTCGCGACTCTTTTAAATCATTGACTTGTGCTGTTTACGATCCTTCAAAAATATTTACAGATCATGAAGATATTGCTTACTACGATTTGTTTCATTTACTAAAGTATTACGATCTGCATTGGTACAGTTCGTATCAAGATTTTATGTCTGTTTATTGTGAGTCTGAGAAAATACAAGCTGCTGACCTTTACTGTCGAGTCAATCGGCATAAAAGTAAGAAAGATAATCTCGTTGTCTCTTTTAGTTTGGAAAGTACGTTTGAACCAGAGTTTTTTACAAGACGCTACTGCGATAAACCGATAGCTATCAAAGGATTCAAGCTTTTAGTCTCTAGGATTGATGGCTCACCTTTTCCACTGTCACCACAACTTACTGAAGCAATCAAAGACAATTATATTACCTGTTTATTATTTCCAGAGCAGGGCGCAGCAGAAGGAGAAATTCGAGAACACACTAAAGATATGCAAATTAGTTATCCTTCTGTATCAGTTACTTTTCCTGATTCTAAGCAAAGGAATTATAAAGCACTTCTTGGAATTAACGCTTACTTAGTTGGTGCAAGAATTCAAAAGTACCTTTACGCACTAGAAAAGAAAACAGAATTTTGGAGTTCTAATCCTGGATTTCAAGCTGATACCGCTCGCACATGTTTTTAATAGTTACTAACAATCTAAAGTCTGCGAAGGCGGACTTCGATTGTCTATCGACAGGTTGAAACCTCTGGCAACAATTCACAATTTCAAAGAACTCTAAATATGCCCCACAGCCTCATCCTCAATCTCCTACCCCTGGCCCCAATTCCCCCCGGATACCTAACAGGAAGACACCTCCACGCCCTATTCCTCACCCTCGTGAGCTCCGCAGACAAAAAACTCGGTGACTACCTCCACGAAGCCACAGCGGATAAAGCCTTCACCCTCAGCCCTTTACAAACCCAAAAATATCACTCTAATAAACATTATCCCCTCCAATGGGAACATCATCAACCTATACCCGCCCACACTCCCTGCTGGTGGCGAATTACTCTCATAGATGATACTTTATTCGGCAAATTAACTGAGCTCTGGCTCAATCTTAATCCTAAGCATCCTTGGCATCTTGGCCCTGCCGATTTACAGATTACTGGTATTCTGGGAACGCCTCAATTTAATCAGCCTTGGGCTAATGCTTGCACTTACTCTCAATTGTATCAGCAAGCATCGGAAACTAATCGGATTATTGCTTTCAGTTTTGCTACGCCTACTGCTTTTCGACAGGGAGATTATGACTCGGTTATCCCGACTAGAGAATGCGTTTTTAACAGTCTCTTAAGCCGATGGAATAAATACAGTGGCGTGGAAATTGCCAGCTCTTCTATTGAATCACTTTTTTCTAGTTTTGTCAACATCAAAACGGAGATTTTAGCAGATTCTCGGAGCAAGTTTATCGGGATTGTCGGGGAAGTGACTTACCGGATTTTGGGAGATGTTGAACCCTTAGTTATTAAGCAAATTAATGCTTTAGCTGATTTTAGTCTCTACTGCGGACTGGGGAGGAAAACCACGATGGGGATGGGAATAACTCGACGGATTCCTATTAAGATTATTCCCGATGTGGCTGATAAGAGTGCTGAGAAGATTTCACAACAGATTTCTGCTATTCAATCAATTTTTGAAGGGTAATTTGGAGGAATAAACTATGAATGAAATTGACTACGTTTCTATTGCGGCGCTGAATCAGTACAGCTATTGTCCTCACCGCTGTTGGCGAATGTTTTGTGCGGGGGAATTTTCGGATAATCAATATACTATTGAAGGGACAAGTTTGCACGAGCGGGTGCATACTATGGGTGAGATTAACCGCGATGAAACTTGGCAAGTTAGGGCGATTTGGCTTAAGTCGGAAAAATATCAACTGATTGGTAAATCGGATTTAATTGAGTCGGCGGAGGGTAAGTTATACCCGGTTGAATATAAGCGGGGAAAGAAGGGTGAATGGGATAATGATGAGTTACAAGTTTGCGCTCAAGCTTTGTGTTTGGAGGAGATGACGGGACAAACAATTACTCAGGGTTATGTCTATTATGCTCAATCTCATCAACGGCAATTGGTGGAGATTTCGGCACAGTTAAGACAAAGCGCGATCGCGACTGTTAAAACCTTACAAATCTTACTACAAACTGGTAAGATGCCGCCAGCTATTTACAGTAAAAGGTGTCAAGGTTGCAGCTTGAAAGAGCAATGTTTACCTCAAGTTGCTCAGAAAATGACGCGCTATCAAGAAGTTAATTAATCCTTAGCTTTGTCTAATCACCCGCCGGGAGTTAAAACCCCCACTCATAGCGAAAGTCAGTTAAAACCGACTAAGAAACTAATCTAAAAAAATCATTAGTCCTCTTCAGAGGACTTTACATATTAGACAGGGGTTTTAACCCCTGGCGGACTAACGGATTAACCGAATAGCCAACCACAAAATGGCAATCGACAACATAAAAACCTCATACTTAGGAGTCACAATCATGGGAACACTTTACATCAATCAAGATGATGTTTTTATTGGCAAAACTGATGAACGATTGAACGTTAAGCTCAAAAATCAAACCTTACAAGATGTGCCGTTAATTCATTTAGACGGCGTAGTAATTATGGGACGGGCGACGATTTCCCCCGCTGCGATTGATGAACTTATGCAGCGGAAAATTCCGCTGACTTTTCTCTCGGATACTGGACACTTTTTAGGTAAGCTAGAACCAGAGTTAAGTAAAAATATCTTCGTGCGTAATGCCCAGTGGAAAGCAGCAGGGGAAACTCCCCAAGCGATTCACGTTGTTCAGGGTTTTATTCGGGGGAAGTTGAAGAATTATCGCAATAGTTTAACCCAAACTAAGCGGGATCATTCCGAACTAAATCTGGAATCAGCAATCGATCGGATTTCTGACATTATTGTCAAAATTGACAAAACTCATAATATTGATTCTTTGCGAGGGTTGGAAGGTGCTGGAAGTGCGGCTTATTTTGGGGTTTTTAACCAATTAATTCGGGCTGAAGGGTTTGTATTTAAACCTCGACATCGACCAGCCACAGATCCCGTTAATTCTTTGATGAATTTTGCTTACACTTTGCTACGTCACGATGTGCAAAGTGCGATTAATATTGTGGGTTTTGACCCTTATTTGGGCTATCTTCACGTGCAACGCTATGGCCGCGTGGGTTTGGCTTTTGATTTGATGGAGGAGTTTCGCCCATTGGTGGCGGATAATATGATTTTTAATGCGATTAACCGCCGCATTATTACTATTAATGATTTTACGGTGGAACCGATTAGTAATGTGGTGCGGTTGTCGGTGGAGGGACGGAAAGAGTTTCTGAAAGCCTATGAGAAGAAAAAGCAGTCTGAGTTTAAGCATCCAGTTTTGGGGAAGAAGTGTACTTATCAAGAAGCTTTTGAAATTCAGGCGCGATTGTTGGCGAAATATTTGATGGGCGAAATCGATCAATATCCACCTTTAGTTTTGAGGTAGTTATGTACTTTTTCATTTGTTACGATGTTCCTGAAGATAAACGCCGGACTAAGATTCACAAGATTCTTAAGTCTTACGGTCAATGGATGCAGTACAGTGGGTTTGAGTGTGCCGATTTGAATGAGACGCAGTATGCGAAAATGCGATCGCGCCTTGCTAAAATCATCAAGCCGGAAGAGGATAGTATTCTGTTTATTCCTCTGTGTGCTTGCTGTCGGGGTAAGATTGAGCGCATTGGCGGGATTGCGCCAGCGGACAGGAGTATCTTTTTTGCCTAGTTTGCGGGAATCGGTAGCCTATAGACTAGGGTGCATTAACCTTTGATGCACCCTACAAATTGATTACAAATTGATTAATTGACACTAAGTGTAAGGTTTTGGATATAATTACAAATATATTGAATAACCAAATCTAGCTATGACTCAAACAACATCAAATCGTCCTCGTCGCCGAGGTAGGTTATTTCCTGAATTTACGATACCGTCAGAGGAGTTAGCTAGGCGCAAAGCTGAACGAGATGAACGCTGTCAGCGTAGCCAAGCAATTTTTGATATAATTTGTCCTAAACTGATGGATGAACACTATAACTGGTTTATGATTATTGAGCCGGATAGTGGGGATTATTTTATCGATCTCGATGAGGAAGTAGCTGCACAAAAGGCTCGTGAAAAGTATCCTAGTGGTTGGCTGGTGACATTCCGGCTCAATGAGACGGGAGCTTGTGGTAATATATGATTGATGGTAGGTTTGGTGAAGTTGGAGAACTGATTTTTGAGATTGATTTAATTGCATTAGATGGGGAGAGTTTCCCGATTGATGTGTTATTAGATACTGGCTTTACTACAGGTTTGCTGGCCCTTGATACTCAAGATGCTGAAAGTTTGGGTTGGGTTTTGCTTGAACGCAATCGAACGATGCAGACGGCGCGGGGTATTGATTTTTTTGATATTTATGAGGGTAAAGTTGTACTGGATGGACAGGAATATGTGATTCCTGTGTTGGTAGGTTCGGGGATTCCTGAACCGATTTTGGGTTTGCAATGGTTGAAACTGTTGCCTTTGGCTGTGAATTTTGGGGCGGGAATATTGACGCTGGGGTAGAGTTGGAAATGCGATCGCGCCTTGCTAAAATCATCAAGCCGGAAGAGGATAGTATTCTGTTCATTCCTCTGTGTGCTTGCTGTCGGGGTAAGATTGAGCGCATTGGCGGGATTGCACCAGCGGACAGGAGTATATTTTTTGCCTAGTTTGCGGGAATCGGTAGGTGTAATTTTTGGGGTATCAAATTTTTCGGCTGTAACGCAACTGGGATAAGGGTTTGATGCCCCTGACTTTTAAAAACGATTCCCGCAATGGCTGGAACCTTTACAGGATAAGGATTTACGGAAAAGTTTTGCGGATGGTATTGACAAGTCGATGGCTGGAATGATACTTTTAGATCAGGTTCCCGAAACTGCACCTTGAAAACTAAATATAGTAAGGGTTTCATAAACCGACGGCCGCAATTAAACTAAATCCCTATTAGGGATTGAAACCTAGTAGGTGAAGAAGGCAAGCTAGAGAATCTTTGCCGCCGCAATTAAACTAAATCCCTATTAGGGATTGAAACGCTGACGGTATTGGTTTTGGAACTTCTGGCTCTGCCGCAATTAAACTAAATCCCTATTAGGGATTGAAACCTTAAACACTAAGTATATGAATGATAGGAATGAAGAATGCCGCAATTAAACTAAATCCCTATTAGGGATTGAAACAGAATTGTGTCCGCAAGAACACTTTCTTCCCTTAGGCCGCAATTAAACTAAATCCCTATTAGGGATTGAAACAACTTAACAATCTCATCAACAGAATTGTACTTATTGCCGCAATTAAACTAAATCCCTATTAGGGATTGAAACATTATCCTCTTCAGATTCCAGCAAATTTAGCTGCGCCGCAATTAAACTAAATCCCTATTAGGGATTGAAACCATAGGACATTGTTATTTGGGAGGGGAAAAAGCTGCCGCAATTAAACTAAATCCCTATTAGGGATTGAAACTCACTGATTTTCGCAGCCATGATCGCACCAATGTTTTCTGAGCCGCAATTAAACTAAATCCCTATTAGGGATTGAAACTAACAACCACAGATGTATAATTTAATCTATATTGCAGCAATGGGAATAAACTACCCGCTCGATACCGATATCCTACTGTAGTGGCTTTTTGATAATAAAAAAATAATTATCATCATCAAGAATTTTTTACTATCAAATATCAATATCAGGACTTACGCACCCAACCAAAGAAACCGGGTTTTTTTACAAAAATACTTCGTTATTACCCACATACAATCTCAAAAACCCGGTTTCTGGGGCCATCAGCGCAAGTCCTAAATATTACAAACCTCCCCAATCTGATAAAATCCATAACAGCCATCCCCCACCCACAGCCAAATCAATGACCGACAAACGCTTCATCAGAATCAATCCCGAAATCTATCAACATCCCTTCGACCGTAAGGCCCTAGCATCCCTCGAAAAAATGCCAGGACTATCATTTTTGATGAAAAAAGTCAACGAATATGGCATAGAACGCATCCTCAGAATGCAAACCTTGGGTAGTGAATTTAAAGTCACGCCCAGAAACTTTCCTAAACTCTACAATCCCTTTATTGAAACCTGCCAAATCTTAGACGTTAACCCCTTACCAGAACTCTATCTTTCCCCCGGCAGAGGACAGATTGGTACCTATGCCTTCGGCGTAGAAAAACCGACAATTGGTGTCAACTTAGAAGCAATGGAATGGTTGACAAATGAAGAACTATGCTTTCTCCTTGGACACGAACTCATTCGCATCAAAGGCAAATATATGACCTATCAACAAATGGTCTATGTCCTGCCCGCTATTAAAGGACTGATTGCTAGTACAACCTTCGGACTAGGTGCAATTGCCTCAAATGGATTAGAACTTGCCCTCCTCAATTGGGTAGTCATGTCTAAATTTACCGCCGATCGTTCCGGTTTATTAGCTTGTCAAGATATGGAAGTAGCAATTACAACTCTAATGAAAGTAGCAGGAATACCAGAAGAATATTTAACAGATGATACTATCAACGATTTTGAAGATCAAGCCCGTGAATTTATGGCTACTAACCTTGATAGTATAGATCAAATTACTAAAGTATTTAGCTTCATGGAATTTCGTCTTTCCTGGTCAGTAATGCGAATGGCAGAACTATTTAAATGGGTTGATTCAGGAGAATATCAATCTTTACTCGATACGGGTAAATTACCACAAAAAACCGAAGATACAGATCCAGAACCCAACCCTTCAGATTGGGATTTTATCTCAAAATTATAATAAAAATAGACATCCGTAACGCCGCCCTCTGGGGGGTATCTTTACCCCCCAGAGGGCGGCGTTACGTAAATTCTTATTCTATAAATTTTTAATTTTTAATTTTTAATTTTTAATTCTTAACAGGGACGGATAACCGCCCTTCCACTTTTTAGCACTCAGCGCCACAGAGTGCTAAATTTGCTAATGGAAGCAATAGGAGACTAAATATGGTCAAAATAGTAGCATTTAGCGATCAATCCCGAAAGGCACTAGAGCGCGGCGTTAACGCCCTCGCCGATGCCGTCCGCATCACACTAGGGCCTAAAGGCCGCAACGTCCTACTTGAAAAGAAGTACGGCGCACCCCACATTGTTAACGATGGTATCACCGTTGCTAGAGAAATCGAACTCGAAGATCCCTTAGAAAATACGGGAGCTCGCCTGATTCAAGAAGTAGCCTCAAAAACTAAAGATATCGCAGGCGACGGCACTACCACAGCCACAGTCCTCGCCCAAGCATTAATTCGCGAAGGTTTGAAAAACGTAGCCGCAGGTGCAAATCCCGTAGCTTTACGTCGCGGTATTGACAGAAGTATCGCTCATTTGGTAGCAGAAATTGAGAAAATCGCCAAGCCAGTAGAAGGGGCTGCGATCGCCCAAGTCGCTACCATCTCCGCCGGCAATGATGAAGAAGTTGGCGCGATGATTTCCGAAGCAATGGATCGCGTTACCAAAGATGGCGTAATCACTGTAGAAGAATCCAAATCTCTGTCTACAGAACTAGAAGTAGTCGAAGGGATGCAGTTAGATCGGGGTTATCTTTCCCCCTACTTCGTCACCAATGGCGATCGCATGGAAGTTGAATATGAAAACGTCCGCATCCTGATTACGGACAAAAAAATTAACGTCATTCAGGAATTAATACCAGTTCTCGAAAAAATTGCTCGTACAGGTCAACCCTTACTAATTATCGCCGAAGATATTGAAGGCGAAGCCCTAGCAACGCTGGTAGTTAATAAAGCGCGAGGCGTACTCAACGTCGCCGCTATTAAAGCACCTGGATTTGGCGATCGCCGCAAAGCTATGCTTCAAGATATCGCCGTCCTCACAGGCGGCCAACTGATCTCCGAAGAAGTCGGACTCAGCCTAGATACAGTCGCCTTGGAAATGTTGGGCACAGCCCGTAAAATCACCATCGATAAAGAAAGCACCACCATTGTCGCCGGCGAAACCAGCCAAGGAGATGTCGAAAAACGCATCGTCCAACTTCGCAAGCAACTTGCAGATACCGATGGAGAATACGACAAAGAAAAACTCCAAGAAAGAATTGCCAAATTAGCTGGCGGAGTCGCCGTTATTAAAGTCGGCGCAGCCACCGAAACTGAACTTAAAGATCGTACCCTGCGGATTGAAGATGCTCTCAACGCTACCAAAGCCGCCGTAGAAGAAGGCATCGTTCCCGGTGGCGGTACAACTTTAATTCACTTAGCCACCAAAATCAAAGATATCAGAGACAGCCTCTATGATGAAGAAAAAATCGGTGCAGACATCCTAGCGAGAGCCTTAGAAGCACCTTTGCGCCAAATAGCTGACAATGCAGGCGTTGAAGGCACTGTCGTCGTCGAGCACGTCCGCGATCTCGACTTTAACTTCGGCTACAATGCGCTCACCGGCGAATATGTAGACATGATCGCTGCTGGTATTATTGACCCCGCCAAAGTAGTGCGATCGGCTTTGCAAAATGCTGGTTCCATTGCTGGGATGGTTTTGACTACCGAAGCCCTAGTTGTCGAAAAGCCTGAACCCAAGAAAGCCGGCGGTGGCGGCGACATGGGCGATATGGGCGGCATGGGCGGTATGGGCGGTATGGGCGGTATGGGCGGTATGGGCGGCATGGGCGGCATGGGTATGATGTAGTTCTACCCGCGATCGCGCTGGAGAAATTTGTAAAGACGCGATCGCCCAGACGATCGGGACAGATTTCCTAACGCCAGCCTCACTTGCAGTATGTTAGGGCAAGTGAGGCTGGCGTTTGTAATGGGTAAGTTTTGTAGGACTTATATCATGTCCGGTTAAATACTTTAGGACTTACGCAGGGAGTCCCAGAAACCGGGTTTTTGAGAGCATCGGTGAGTACGGGCGAAGTATTTTCGTCAAAAAACCCGCTTTCTTTGGTTGAGTGCGTAAGTCCTGTTTTGTTTACTGCGCTAGCTATAATATGCTAAGGTTAGCCCTTAAATAAGAAAAATTAATTATTAATTTTTTAGCTGTTATTAAATTTTGGTGGAGGCCAGCAGGCTAAGATACATCAAAAATATATTTGTTAGATAGACTATTTTTTTTAGGGAGCATCCCGATTTTGTATGAAGAGCGAAAAAGACCTTTCCCCCCTACCTCCCTCTCTTACGAGGGGATGGGGAAATTTCTTTCTTTGTTTTTTTGCTGCGATCTTCCCCAGGATGTTCAAGTTGCGATCGCCAAGGTGGTTAGGACATTCTAGTTTCCTCAAACCCTTAAGTCTATTCCCTTCTTCCTCTTCTTCCCTAGTCCCTAGCCCCTAGCCCCTAGCCCCTAACCGCTGAAAGCGGTTTCTATAGCTATTTAACGCTTAAGTTTTCACAGTTTACACTACCAATTATGAAGGAAGCAATGAACTGGTTTGAAACATTTTTAGCTACTTCTGCGGATGCCTTCATAGAGTACAATCAAGAGCGGAAGTATGTATTAATTAATCCTGTTGCTGCTTTCGCTTGGCTGGGATTAGAACCTGCTGAAATTCTCGGTAAAAATAATCTCGAATTAATAAAATTATACCCTAATAATCCAGGGCTAAAATATATAATCTCACAGATAGATCCCTGCCTGGAACAAGTATTACTCACCGGTGAAAAGAGAATCGCAATTCACGAAGCGATCGCCAGCGATGGCAATATGAAAGTTTACGAAACAGCTTATACGCTGGTAGAGGACGGTAGCGGGAATGCACGAGTTTTTAGCGTCGGCAGAGATATAACTCCCCATTACCGCTGGCAACAGCAGACAACTGAACAGCTACGCAGATCCACTGATTTATTATGGTTAAATGCCGCCAATAGTCCGCTGGCAATGATTGGATGGGACGAACAATTTCGGATTATCCAGTGGTCAAAACGAGCCGAGGAAATATTTGGCTGGAGTGCCGAAGAAGTGATGGGTAAACCACCGAGCGATTTTCCCTTAATTTACCCAGAGGATGCGGAAGTTGTTAATGGTTTGATCGCTCAACTTTTAGCTGGTAATAGCAATACTTCAATTAATCGCAATTATACCAAAAGCGGACAAACAATTTGGTGTCACTGGTTTAATTCGATTATTCGCAGCCGCGACAGTTTCACAATCCTATCTTTGGTGGAAGATATCAGCGATCGCAAACGCCTAGAAGAGGCCGCCGCAGAGCGATCGCGCTTAACAGCATTGACGGCTGATGTGGGTATCGCCCTCACTCGCCATCCCGAAGAAATCCTCGGCCCTTGTTGCTCAGCAGCAGTACATCATCTGGACGCAGCCTCAACTATAATTTGGACTTTCAACGCTCAAGAAAACGTCTTAGAACTTCAAGCTGCTGCTGGATTGAGCCCCACCCCAAATGGCCCCGACAGTCGCATCGCCTTTGGTTGCGGCAAAATCGGTCTAATTGCACAGCAGCAACAGTCCGTATTTGACAACAGTTTTGCGATCGCAGACTTTGAATCAGGTTACTGGGGACTGGGGAGAGGAGAGGGGGAGCGGGGGAGCGGGGGAGATGGGGGAGATGGGGGAGATGGGGGAGATGGGGG
>NZ_KB235903.1:1316592-1330167 GCF_000332155.1 Kamptonema formosum PCC 6407
GGGGGAGATGGGGGAGATGGGGGAGATGGGGGAGATGGGGGAGATGAGGAAGTTAAATCGAACCTATCCTCCCTATCCTCCCTATCCTCCCTATCCTCCCTATCCTCCCCATCCTCCCCATCCTCCCTATCTTCCCCATCCTCCCCATCCTCCCCATCCTCCCCACCTTCCCCATCCTCGATCGCCAGTTTCGCTGGCTACCCGCTGATAGTGGAAGATCGGCTAGTGGGGGTAATGGCAATTTTGAGTTATCAACCGCTGAGTCAAGGACTGCAAGAAACACTGTCATCTGTAGCAAATGTAATTGCCTTGGGAATTGAGCGCAAACGGGCGGAGGCTGAATTAAACTCAGCTAGAGGTTTCCTCAATTCCGTAGTTGAAAATTTGCCAGTAGGGGTTTTTGCCAAAGATGCAGAGTCGCTAAAATTTGTCTTGTGGAACAAAGCAGGGGAAGCGATCGCGGGCGTAACTAGCCAAGAGGCGATCGGCAAAAGCGATTACGATTTTCTTCCCAAAGATCAAGCAGATGCGATCGCAGCTAAAGACAGAGAAGTTTTGGCTAGCTATCAGAGCAATCCCTCAACTTTACCTGTACAAGATGTAGCAGAATCCCCCATCCAAACTCCCCACAGAGGTTTAAGAATACTACACACCCGCAAAATTCCCATCTTCGACAAAAGCGGAAACCCTCAATATCTCTTGGGCATTACCGAAGATATCACCGAACGCAAACAAGTAGACGAAAGCGTGCGCCTGTACGGTCAAATTGTCGAAAATATGCAAATTGGCTTATACGTTTACCGCTTAGAAGACATCAACGACGACCGAACTTTGAGAGCGATCGCCTCCAATCCTGCTACTACCTTATTTACCGGAGTAGAGATGGCAGACATTCTCGGAATGACCCTCGATGAAGTTTTCCCCCATCAGCGAGATAAAGGAATTCCTCAAGCATTTGCCTCAGTAATTCGCGAACAAAAAGCTGTAGAACTTGAAGATATTGACTGCTGCGAAGATGGGACTGTAATTCGCGCCTTTTCTATCAAAGCCTTTCCCTTACCCAACCACTGCGTCGGCGTTGCCTTTGAAAATATCACCTCTCGCAAAAGATTAGAATTAGAGCTAAAACTCGCCTTAAAACAAAGCGAACGTTCCCAACAACTACTCCGTACAGTCATCGACACCACACCCGACTGGATTTTTGCCAAAGACCGCAATTTTAAATATATATTAGTTAACCAAAGCTTTGCAGATTCTCTTAATATTCTTGTCGAAGAGATTCTGGGTAAAGATGATGTAGAAATCGGCTTTACTCCCACAGAAATATTTGGCAATAATGACCTCAGCATTCGAGGTTTTCGCAGCGATGACTCTACTGTACTCTCTGGGGAAATAGTTCATAATCCCCACGACCAATTAACTTTTGCCGACGGTTCCATCCACATTTTTGACACTCAAAAAATTCCCTTACGCGACGTGGAAGGCAATATATTTGCAGTGTTAGGTTTCGCTCATGACATTACTGGAAGGCATTTAGCTCAAGAAGCATTACGACAAAAAACTTCTGAACTAGAAGCCGTATTTCAAGCCTTACCCGATTTGTATTTCCGACTTAATATCAACGGCATAATTTTAGATTATCTATCAGGAACTTCATCAGATTTATATATTCCTCCCGAAGTGTTTTTAGGTCAACAAATGACAGAAGTTTTGCCCTTGAAAGTTAGCCGCCAATTTGAGCAGGCAATTCTGGAAACTTTTACCAAGGGAACTTTAGTTACTATTGAATATTCCTTACGAATGCCGCAGGGGAAACAAACTTATGAAGCGCGGTTATTACCCTTCGGTGATAGCCAAGTTATTATTCTTGCCCGCAACATTACCGAGCGCAAGCAGGCAGAAGCCCAGTTGAGACAAAAAAATCAGCAATTAGAGCTGACTTTGCAGGAATTGAGGAAAACTCAAACTCAATTAATTCAATCAGAAAAGATGTCCAGTTTAGGGCAGTTAGTAGCTGGAATTGCTCACGAAATTAACAACCCAGTAAGTTTTATTTATGGTAATATTTCTCATGCCAACGAATATGCTCAAAGCTTACTGCAACTGTGCAGTTTATATCAAAAATACTATACAAATCCTGCCCCCGAAATCATAGCATTAGCCGAAGAAATCGATCTCGATTTTTTGGTGTCAGATTTTCCACAACTGATGAATTCGATGGAAATGGGAGCAGATCGCATCCGCCAGATAGTTTTGTCTTTGCGTAATTTTTCTAGGATAGAAGAATCTGATATTAAAATTGTTGATATTAGTGAAGGCATTGACAGTACCCTGCTAATTTTGCAGCACAGATTAAAACAATCTGCTAGCAATCGGAATATTGAAGTTGTTAAAGAATACAGTGCTTTGCCTTTAGTTGAGTGCTACCCTGGCCTCTTAAATCAAGTATTGATGAATATACTTAATAATGCTATTGATGCTTTGTCCGATGTGAAAGCTAACGAAAACTTAGAAATAAAAAATTGCTCAGAAGGAGAAAACTTAGATATTCCTGTTTTACCTTTTACTTGTAACATTTTACCTTGCATTACGATTCGGACTATGATGTTAGAAAGCAATAGAATCGCTATTGTAATTGCCGACAATGGCCCAGGAATGCCAGAATCAGTGAAGTGTCGTATATTTGACCCTTTCTTTACTACTAAACCAGTAGGAAAAGGCACGGGTTTGGGATTATCTATTAGCTATCAAATTATTGTAGAAAAGCATGGCGGTATGCTAACCTGTATTTCAGCAAATGGATCGGGGTCAGAATTTGTGATTGAAATTCCTATTCGGCAGAGGTAATTTCTTAATTGTTGACTGTTAACAGTTAAGTGTTAACTGTTAATTAGTAATTGGGTAAAAATTCTCCCTCTCTCCCAGTCTTCCCCTCTTCCTTCTTCCTTCTTCCTTCTTCCTTCGTGAGGTAATTATGACATATAAAAGTGTAAAGGCTTTCAGTGCAATTGTAGAGCCACCTGAAGATGATGACGATGAGTCATACGTTGACTATTTTTATGACGATCCAGGTGCTCTCCCTGGCAATTTAGACTTAGAACCAGATGCACCTCCTCCTGATATTGTATTAATTGATTATAATGAAGCAGCAGCTACTCGCTCTCGCCTCACTTGCCCTCAAGATACATTACCCTACTTGGATACAGATTCTGTTTCTTGGATTGACGTACTCGGATTAGGTAATAATGAAACTTGGCGGCAAATGAGTGAAGTTTTTAATTTGCATCCCCTCGCTCAAGAAGATGTCGTAAATGTTCCTCAGCGGCCTAAAGTTGTAGACTATGAAGACCAACTTATAATTGTTGCTTGGATGGTGATGATGAAGCCGGATACAGAGACTTTTCACAAAGAGCAAGTAAGTTTAATTTTGGGTAAACATTATCTAGTGACTGTGCAGGAAGAACCTGATTATGATAGTTTTGGGCCTGTACGCGATCGCATTCGCACGGCAAAGGGAATTATCCGCAAAAAGGGAGCGGATTATTTGGTATACTCCCTGCTAGATTCGATTATTGATGGCTTTTTTCCAGTGTTGGAAGTTTATGGCGAACGCATTGAGGAACTAGAAGATGAAGTAGTGATGAACCCTAATCGCCAAACCTTAGAAAAAATCTATAAAATTCGCCGGGAATTGCTGACTCTCCGCCGTGCCATCTGGCCTCAGCGGGATGCGATTAATAGTCTGATTCGAGATGGTAATGAATTAATTAGTCCCGATGTCCGAGTTTATTTGCGCGACTGTTACGATCATACCGTTCAGGTGATGGATATGGTGGAAAGTTACCGAGAACTTTCTTCGGGTTTAATGGATGTTTATTTGTCTTCAGTTGGCAACAAAATGAATGAAATCATGAAGTTGCTGACTGTGATTTCTACCATTTTTATACCTCTAACTTTTGTTGTCGGCATCTACGGCATGAACTTTAATACTGAAAAATCTCCTTGGAATATGCCAGAGTTAAACTGGTATTGGGGTTATCCTTTGTGTTGGAGTGTAATGATTGCGATCGCATCAGGTTTAGTTTACTTCTTCTGGCGGCGTGGGTGGTTTGATAACTTTTCTACTATTAAGGATGATTAATAATATCAAAAGCTAGAATGTAGGATAAATTATTCTACATTCTGTCTTTTACATTCTCTTTTTGACAAAGGATAGCTAAGTGGACATAATTAAATGTAGAATAAAAAAGGGGAGAGAGTAGGCGCAGGCGGTTGCGGACTCCAAAGAGTCTGAGGAAAGTCCGGGCTCCCGAAAGCCCAAACTTGCTGGATAACGCCCAGTGCGAGCGATCGCGAGGATAGTGCCACAGAAATATACCGCCTACATTAGGAGCCTAAAGTGTTAAATTTTAGACTCAAAACTGTAGGTAAGGGTGCAAAGGTGCGGTAAGAGCGCACCAGCAGCGTCGAGAGGCGCTGGCTAGGTAAACCCCAGTTGGGAGCAAGGTCGGAGGAACTACGGTTGGTCTTTTACCAGTTCCGCTTGAATGCACCGCTAGAGGCATCTGGTAACAGGTGTCCCAGATAGATAACTGCCCTCTTAGCTGCTTGCAGTTAAGGGAACAGAACCCGGCTTATGTCCGACTCTTTCCCCCCTAATTATTCCAGTTTTACTAAATAATATCTCTGGGCAAATCCAGAATAATTTAGCTAGGACTTACCCAAAACCATCTGTAACGCCGCCATCTTGGCGGTAAAGAAACCGGGCATGATATAAGTTATGATTAAAATTAAACTCGGTTAATCGAGAGCCGTTCAGACCGAGGAAAGAGAGAGAAGAAAAAATGAATATTAGCTATCCTAGCCGTCAAAAGGAACTGGAAAAATTAGTCGAAAAATTAGGATTGCCCGATCGAAACCGCGTGAACTGGCAATTACTCGATTTAGCTTTAACTCACCCTACGGCCTCAACTCAAGCTAATTACGAACAGCTAGAATTTATCGGGGATGCAGTTGTGCGACTAGCTGCTTCTGAGTTACTATTTGAAACCTATCCCGGCAGTTCTGTAGGAGAATTTGCAGCGATTCGTTCCTTGTTAGTGAGCGATCGCACTCTGGCACAAATCGCTGACAGCTATGGATTTGGTCGTTATTTAATCGTTTCTAGCAGCGCCGCCTGCGACAAAGCAGGGGAAGAGTCACGGTTAGCAGACGCTTTTGAAGCAGTGCTCGCCGCCCTCTACCTGAGTACAAACACTTTACAATTAATTCGCCCTTGGCTAGACCCTCATTTCCAACCGCGAGCCGCTCAAATCCTGAGCGATCCCGCCCGCCAAAACTATAAAGCCGCTCTGCAAGAATGGACTCAAGGTCAATACAAAATTTTGCCAGAATATAATGTTAAGGAAACAGGGCGAGTTCACGGAGAAGAAGAACGTTTTACCGCCGAAGTATGGCTGCGAGGGGATTTACTTGGTGAAGGCAAAGGACGATCCATCAAAGCTGCTGAACAAGCAGCCGCGCAAGCAGCTTTTAATAAAGTAAAAACTAACAGTTAAACTTATTAATAAACGATCTACACAATTAAGTGTAAAATACGGATGACTAAAAAGCTGACTGCATAAGCCTTCTTCCTTCTCTCCTAGATAACTAAATTTTCTTTCTTCTTCCTTCTTCCTTCTTAAATGAAAATTGGAATTGCTGTATTAGGTGCAGGTCATTGGGGAATTCACCTGATCCGCAACTTCCTAGAACATCCCCACAGTCAGGTTTTAGCAGTTATAGACCCGCAGCCCGAACGCTTAGCTGTGGTGAAAAGTCTTTTTAATTTGGATGATAATGTGGTTCTAGCAACGGATTGGTCAGCATTGCAGAAATTGCCCGGACTAAAAGCAGTTGCGATCGCCACCCCAGCTTCAACCCACAGCACTCTCATCGCCGCCGCCCTTCATCAAGGCTACCACGTTCTCGCAGAAAAACCCCTCACTCTCAACCTCACCGAAGCTATAGAACTTTGTCAACTCGCTGAAAAAAAGCAACGTCAACTCTTCGTTGACCACACCTACCTATTTCATCCCGCAATCGAAATAGGAAAAAACACCATCCAAGCGGGAAAATTAGGTAAATTGCGCTACGGTTACGCCCAACGAACCCATCTTGAACCCGTGCGAAATGACGTTGATGCTCTCTGGGATTTAGCCATCCATGACATCGCCATTTTTAATACTTGGCTGGGACAAACTCCAAGTCAAGTCCAAGCAAATGGAACCGTTTTTATTAATAGGGAAAATACGGAGGATGGAAAAACCACAAATTACAAATTACCAATTACCAACTACCAATTACCACTTTATGATTTAGTTTGGATCGAGTTACTTTACCCAGATGGCTTTCAAGCATTCATTCATCTTTGCTGGCTCAATCCTGACAGACAAAGGCGCTTAGGAATTGTCGGAAGTAAAGGTACATTGATTTTTGACGACCTTTCAACTGATGCACCTCTGATGCTAAAATATGGTTATTTAGAGCCGGATGGCGATAATATCGGGATTACAGGTTCCTGGGATAGGGTTCGCGATCGCAATGCCACCTTATCTCAATCTTGGGAAAAATTACCCGTAGAACGAGTAGAGCCCCTCCAACAAGTTTGCGATCGCTTTCTAAATTGCGTCCAAAGTAACACACCATCTCCCATCTCTTCCGGTTGGGTAGGTGTCGAATTAGTGCGAATCCTCAGCGCCCTCAGCGACTCCCTGAAACTTAGCGGACAACTGATTACAATTTGTTAACAGTTAACTGTTAACTGGTAGTTACGTTTAATTTAACTACTAACTACTAAATACTAACGACTAACTACTAACGACTAACTACTAACGACTAACAATTACCAAATCTTCCTTGATAGAACCGCCAGGTAACTGTTTCGCAGGCAAAGCAATAGTTAAAGTAGTACCTTGATTTATACCTGCACTGTACAGCGAAATAGTCCCCGCCATCAACTGCATCAAATTACGTGAAATTGCCAACCCCAGACCATTACCGCCATATTTGCGAGTAGTCGAACCATCAGCCATCACAAAAGGTTGAAATAACTTATCCTGCTGCTCTTGGTCAATCCCAATCCCCGTATCTTCAATAGTCACCACCACCCAATCTTTTGTACCAGTGACCTGAGCCATATTATATACTGCATTCCCATTATAACTAGCACCATTATTGAGCAACACAGATTCAAGTCGGATAGAAATAGTAATTTTTCCTGAATCAGTAAACTTAATCGCATTACTCAAAACATTCAGAAAAACCTGCTTGAGCTTATCCGGGTCAGCATAAACCATAATCGGCTCCTTCAGGTCGGGTAAAATTAACTCCAGACCTTTTTGCTCAACTTCCACAACCTGCAAATCAACCGCTTCTTCAATCACCTGCGTGAGGTTGATAGTTTCCAGCATCATTGATAACGTACCTGATTCAATTTTGGCAATATCCAAAATATCATTGATAATATTCAGCAAGTGAATTGCAGCATCATAAGCACGCTGGACAAACTCCATCTCCTCATCTCGATCATCGCAATCACCATCTTGGACAAATTGCAGAAAACCGATAATGCCATTCAAAGGAGTTCTGAGTTCGTGAGAAATATTGCGTAAAAATTCATCTTTTAACTGATTAGCAACTTGCGCTTGTTTCGAGGCAACTTCCAGCTCTTCCGCCCACGATCGCAGACGCTCCACCATACTGTCGATCGCCTCCGCTAACTGATCGAACTCCCTAATTTTCAAATTGTGAGGAACCATCTGCGGAGATTCCAAACTCTTGACAGTCAGCGCATAATCTCTAAGTTTCTCCAGAGGACGAGCCAGATCGCGAGACAGATATAGAGTTGCCATAATACTCGCCGCCACCAACCCCACAATCAGATTCAACAAAACCTGTTGAATTTCTTCCAAACCAGACAGGGCATAATCTAAACGAGTAACCGCTAAAACTATCCACTTACTCTTTGGCTGATTCGCCATCGGACTAGGAACAGCAGCATATCCCGCCAGTAACTCCAGCCCATTTTTTTCAAAAGAAAATAGGTGTAAGAAAGCTTGTCCACCAGCGATCGCTCTCCTGACAATACTTTTTAAGCGATCGGCATCCGCCTCCTGAGCGATATTACGCCCCACCCGGTCAATATTAGGGTGCGCCAAGATTGTCCCATCTTGGTCGATCACAACCGTATAACCAGCTAAAGAACCTTTGGGAGCGCTAGTTTGCACTGGTAGAGGCGACTGCAAACTTAAAACATAGCGCAGTTGACGCGAATTTTGCTGCTGAATATAAACCGGCGCACTTAAAACCAAACTAACTTGAGTATTTGGATGAGGTTTAGCCTCCTCTAACCCATCAGCAGGAACAGCTAGAAATTCACCGTCATTCTCCGATTTCTGCGACTTTTGCTGTAGCGGCCACACAAGATTGATGTACACACTCTTATTGTTAACAAGCAACTGCTGCTGCTGCGGCCAAAACTTCTTCGGTAGCGACTGAATAGGTTGATTGCCACAAGTGCTAGCTGCAACTTTACCCGTCTGCAAATTAGTCAATTGCAAACAATCCACCTGAGTTGGCAATCTTTGCCCTAACTGGTTGATAAAATTTTGATAAACCTTCGGCGAGGAGGATTGCAACACAGAGCTTTCCGAAGCACCCAGTAAATTTGACTTCAGAGAGTTTACCCACTGTTCAATAGTTTCTGCCTTTCTACCGGCACTCTCCGTCAGATTTTGACGAGCAGTTTCCAGAAGCATTGAACGAGCTTTTCTATAAGTCACATACTCCCCCACCAGCAAAACTGGTACGCTGAGCAGTAAAATTCGCGACAGCAGAATACGGCGAAAGGAGGATGGGCCGACGCTTACCATAGGACATCTTTAAACTTAAGGTGCAACACCCAACAGCAACATCATCAAACAAACCAGATCGATCGAGCATCTTTCTAGGGTACTACTATTGATCTGAGAAAATGGTTGGAGAACAACAGTTCACACAATTATAGAAGCCAGTGCAGCATAATCTATTATTCAAAAGTTCTCAATAACTCAAGAGGGTGAAACAGTTTACACCAATAAACTGACATCCTAAAGGTGGGGTCGAAAACTCTAGATACAGACGATCGCAGGTAAAGCGCGATCGCTTCTCGCCACAGGGTCTCTCACTTGATACCCCGCGCATACCCTGCACTGCTCGATTTTATTCGACATCAACGGAATTTAAGTTTGAGCCTAGACACTATCAGGCTTGTACGCTCACGATCGGAGGTATCTATTGGTGAATAATAGCTCTGATACGCCTACACTAGACGTGAACTCGATCCCTACCCCCGGTCTCTCTAGCTTAATCGATGGAAAGAACCTCAAGCAAGTACCTATACTTTTACAGTAATAATCGCCCCAGGTATCACCATGCTTATTTGCTATCTCCACTGCTAGAAATGCTTGCTGTCGCTAAATCTACCAGCAACATCAAACCCCGCGTTTTGGATCTCGGTTGCGGGAACGGCAGTCTCAGCCATGCTATTGCTCAGCAAGGTTATGAAGTTATCGGAGTAGACAATTCGCCCCAGGGAGTGGCGATCGCATCTCAAAGTTTCCCTGAATGTCAATTTATCCAAGCTGATATTTATGATTTGCAGCATCCTGAACTCCTTCATTCATTTAATATTGTCTTAGCAGTCGAAGTCATCGAACATTTGCTTTATCCCAAAGAACTAATTAGAGTTGCCAAAAAATGTCTCAAACCAGACGGCCGATTAATTATCACCACTCCCTACCACAGTTACTTAAAAAATTTAGCTTTAGCTATTACTGGAAAAATGGATAAACATTTTACAGTTCTTTGGGATAATGGGCATATCAAATTTTTTTCCGTACCAACCCTAACCCAATTATTAAAATCTGAAGGATACACAGATATCACCTTCAAATTTGCAGGCAGATTACCCTATCTATGGAAATCAATGCTATCTTCTAGCACGCCCCCACCTTAAAACTGGTAATTGGTAATTGGTAATGGCTAATTGCTAATTGCTAATTGCTAATTGCTAATTGCTAATTGCTAATTGCTAATTGCTAATTCAGGACTTACGCTCAGGGTTCCAGAAACCGGGTTTTTGAGAAAATCTTTGGGTAAAAACGAAGTATTTTCGTCAAAAAACCCGGTTTCTTTGGTTGAGTGCGTAAGTCCTGTAATTGCTAATTGGGGAGAATAGGGGATTTACTCCCCATCCTCCCCTGCTCCCCCATCTCCCCCATCTCCCCTGCTCCCCTGCTCCCCTGCTCCCCCGCTCCCCCGCTCCCCCGCTCCCCCAGCCCCCAGCCCCTAGCCCCTAGCCCCTAGCTATGGTAATGACAACTTTAAAATTCTTATCCTTGCTGAAAGTTTTCCCCATATATTCCACAGCGTTTCCACAGGCTAGATGAGGTTTTCCACAGATTAGACAAGGTTTTCCACAGGCGTTAACGGTAGTATCAAGCCTTGCTGCTTAATTGGGGATTTTATTCATTAACTAGCTACTTCCAGAGTGGCGCTCAAAGTTATAAACTTATGTAACGGGGATCGGTCTCAAGACCTGATTGTTGTGTAAATATTTTTTTAAGATAAAGAGGTTTGTAACAATTCGCAACATTGACAACACCACCCCCTCTTAGCGCACAATGATGCGACCGACCTAAATTAAGCGCTCCGATTCCGGCTGTGTCCCTTAGCTGTCGATTCCGCGAGCTGGGTTTTGATATCTGTTTATTTGTGAGATTTAGAAGCGATGATGAACGCAACTGTCAGTATTTTGGCTGAAATTCCCGAAACCCTCCACGAATCCCTCAAAACCTACCTAGAAACCCATCCCGACTGGGATCAAGACCGGGTATTTTCCGCAGCTCTATCTCTGTTTTTATTGCAGAATGGGGATAGCGGTACACCAGAGGCATCAAGAAGCTATCGCCAAGCTGCCAGAGTTTACCTCGAAACCCTTTTTCAGCATCCTGTGTAAAGGAAGAGGGGCTAGGGGCTAGGGGCTAGGGGCTAGGGAAGAAAGAAGAAGGAAGAGGGAAGAAGGAAGAGGGAAGAAGAGGATTTTTCTGCAATTAGCCATTAGCCATTAGCCATTAGCAATTCCCTCTTCCCTAGCCCCTAGCCCCTAGCCCCTAGTCCCTCTTCCCTAAATTGCCTCAAACTTATAACCAACACCTCGGACGGTTTGAATCATAGAAGGTTGATTAGCATCCGGTTCAATTTTTCGGCGAATTTGACCGATGTGGACATCAACAACACGCTGATCTCCGACATATTCGTAATCCCAAACTTCTTGAAGTAGTTCAGCTCGTCGCCACACGCGACCGGGTTTGCTCGCCAAACAATAAAGCAAGTCAAATTCCAGAGCAGTTAAAGAAACTGTCTGACCGCTAAGCATCACTTCTCGGCGAACTGGATCGATCGCTAGGGGCCCAAAAATCAGGCTTTGCTGTTCTGCGGGAGTAACTATGCGCTTACGCTTCAATATTGCTCCCACGCGAAAACCGATCTCTACAAGACTAAAAGGTTTAGTGATGTAGTCGTCAACTCCCGACTCAAACCCTTTAATTTTGTCAGCCTCATCAGTTCGGCTAGTTAACATCACTACAAACACACCCGTCCGACTTTGCATTTCTTGACAAAGTTTGTAGCCAGTAGTGTCGGGCAAATTCACATCCAGAATCACGAAGTCTGGATTGAGCTGCTCAAATAATCCCAGAGCAGTCTGGCCGTCCCCGGCAGACTCCACTTGATAGCCTTGCTGGCTCAAATAGCGGTGAATTAAGTTTCGGATTGCCGGGTCGTCATCAACCACAAGGATCTTTGGAGGGGCCATGACCACAAAGTTGCTTTGAGAATTAGGCAAGAATATAAGTCATAGTAATGGAAAACTTGGATACAGACATACACTAAATTTTAAGTGTCATATTTACAATTGTTGCAAAATTTCAGGTAGTAAATCGCTAGGAAGCTTAGATAGAGCTAAATTTTGGCCTTGCAGCCCACATTCACTATAGAAAGCTTGAATTGTTTTGACAATACAATTTAGAGCAGTCTGGCGACAATCAGCATAGATAGGGTTGGGGGTCTGGCTTTGAGAATTGGTGTTTTCGCGACCTGCTAACCCTGACCCGTTCATTTGCTGTTGCCATCCCATACAAGCTTGCAACTGGTTTTGTAGTGCAGATTCTAGATGGGTTCTTAGCTCAAGTTTACTCAAGGAGAAGTAAGGGTCTGTGGCTAACTGATAGTGGGCTAGCCCTAAATTGTTGTAAGCGGCCAGTATGTCAAACGTCAACTGGTTGGGGTGAATTTGCTTGGCGGCGGCGATCGCGTTTTGATAAGCTGCGATCGCATTCTCCAAAGATTCTATCCGTCCCTGTTTGTGCCGGAGGTTAGCTAGATGCCAGTAAACTGTCCCCAGATTGTTCTGCGTGGCTGCACAGGCAGCCGGTACTAACTCTTGAGTACGATACCTCAAAGCTTCCCGATAGGCATCCACAGCTTCTAATAGGAACCCCTCTGAGGGTTCGTGCTGAGCAAGATTCCACCAAGCCGTGCCTAAGTTATTTTGCACTCCAGCATAGTTTAGGGGCTCTCGTTCTGAGCTGTAATAGCTTAGAGCTTTAGTGTAAGCCGCGATCGCGCTTTCGAGAAATGCCACTGGTTGGTCGTGTTGAGCTAAATTCCAATAAGCTGTTCCTAAATTATTCTCAACAGCAGCATAATGTTGAGGTTCTACGTCTGGGTCAATATATAGTTCTAAATCAGATAAAGCCAAAGATGCAATTTCAGGCGATCGCGGATAGCGAGAAAGCATCCAGTAGAGAGTACCGAGGTCATTGAGAATATCGGGAACCGTCGATAGCTCAGATTTAGCAGACAGTTGACTTAAATTCTGGTTAAGTTGGCTAATTAAGGCGCTGCGTTCCCCATCTTCTTGCCGATCGCCTTGTGGTTTTGCATCCGAGCTGGTAAATTCAAGTACCATTTCGTAAGCGCGGATAGCAATTAACAGGTAAGTACGCGAAACATCTCCCGCTAGAATGCGATCGCGGTAAAAATTCCCCAAAGTCTGATAAGCCAAAGCCAAAGTCTGAGGTAAACACTCTTGTTCCTGTAGCAGTTCGATATATTGCAAAGTTTGAAGCGCCACAAAATTTCGTCCTGCTGCGGGTGAAATCCCATCTCCTCCTTCCAACTCCCCAGATGCAGCCGCGAGTACCAAATCTGCCAGCTCAAGAGCTTTTGGATTTTGAATTTTAGACTTTACAATCGGAATTGCAAACTCTTGGCTAGGAACGGACAAAATTGCAGAATCTTGGCTAGGAACAGACAAAACCTTGGGTCGAGAACCATTCTGTGTATTATTAGAACTCTCCAAAGGCCTCACACCCAAAGACTGGTAACTCAAACCCAGCAAACCCCTCATCTCCCCAATCTCCCCATCTCCCCCATCTCCCCTGCCCCTCTCGCCTCCCCGCCCCCTCGCCTCCTCCTCGCCTCCCCGCCCTC
>NZ_KB235903.1:1330267-1332646 GCF_000332155.1 Kamptonema formosum PCC 6407
GTTGAAACTCAGATTATACTTAGTCAGGCTCCTTTTTCTAATTCTCTTACTTCTTTGGAAGGAGGAATTCAGAAAAGTAGAGGTACTTTTCCAGTTCGCGTTCTTTTTAATCCTTTTAAGGTTGCTAAAACAGTGCTACCAGATTTACATATTGCTAGCATTTCAGGAGTACAAGATGCGGGAGTAGCAACTGAAGACTTTCCCCTAGATGTCAATAACTGGGCAACTTTTTGTTTTGTTTATCGGGTAATTTAAGTAATTGCTTATAAATAGGGGGTAGGGGTTAGGGGTTAGGGGTTAGGGTAAGAGATGGGGAAAATAGGGAAGATTGGGAAGATGGGAAGATGGGGAAGATGGGGAAGATGGGGAAAATGGGGAAAATGGGGAAAATTGGGAAGATGGGGAAGATGGGGAAGATGGGGAAGATGGGGAAGATGGGGAAGGTAAGTAGGAGGGATTAGTAATTAGCCATTAGTAATTAGCCATTAGCCATTAGCCATTACCAATTACCAATTACCAATTACCAATTACCAAGTACCAATTACCAACTAACAAACGCTATCTTCGTGTTTGATTTTGTCTGACTTTCAACAATGTTTCGTTGTAAACTGTTCCCCGGAGGGCATTATTTACCAACTCTTGATCGTGAGGTGCTAAAGTCAAAACTAACTCGTACTCTTGCGTAGCAATTTCATACTCCTCTAGCCCATAGCCATAGATATAACCCCGGAATAAATGCACCGACGGGCAATCAGGAAATTTTTCTGCTAACAGGTCAATAATTGCCACTGCTTGTGCATATTCCCCTTGCATATAAGCTCTTTCTGCTTTAATGTAATCGGCTTCTATTTCTTCTTTCATCGTTAATTTCCCTGAAGTTTTGATGCAGTTAACTGAAAATCAACTAAAAAGGTGGGTTGTTCTAAGTAAATCGATTTAATTAAATTAAACGTAAGATCGGAATATGTAAAAAGCTGGCTGTATAAGCATTCTTCCGTTGGGTTGATGCGGACAGTAAGCTTGTGGAACTGCACAGCTAAGCCATCTTCTTTCTTACTTCTTCTTTTCCTCCTACTTACCAATTCAGCTTAAGAATGATACTGATACTTTTTCAGGTAGGGACTGATTCAATACCCAGACCAGTTTTTTCCTCAAGGCAATAAGCCGTTATCTTTCGTTACATCTCAACGCCTGAAAATCCCATTCTCTCGTTAGCAGGCACCTTATTTCGCAATTTTGTCCTTAACCTCACTCTATAAGTATACCTTTTGATAGATGAAAGAATGTTTCTTTTCATTTCCTAATCTCCGAGCCTACCAGCAGTTGACTGGGAAGGCTGAGACTGCTTTGAGTCTATATACAGCCAACTTTTGTTTATTCACCTCCACCTGTGGAGACTAACTGAGTTCAAAATTTGTCGGTCTATAGCGTGGAAGTTGAAAGGTTAAAATTTACAAGCCTTGGTCTTTAGGAGATTTAGGAATATGAAAAAATGTTGCGATCGCTCTTTCTGACTGTCTATGCCTCTCAAGTTTGAGAGGTTATGCAGTACAACAGATCTCGCTCTTTTTGAGAGTCAATATTTCTCAAAGGTAAAATAATCTTGTTCTTTTCCATCGCTTGCCTGTGATTTCTGATGTTCTATCTTTTTATCTGTTTCCTCTCCCAGTTTTTATGCGAAATTGCGAATTATGTTATATTTCTTTACAAATCTGCCAGATTGCTGAGGTTGGCAATTGGTTGAATAATGATGTCTTTTTAACTTTAAATTTCCAGTTTTATCGCTCGACTTATTTGACTTAAGTTTGTACCGCAAATTCTTCTGGCGCAATTCCCCAATTTACCCAGGTAATAGCATCTCGTGCTGTTGCCAGATCGGGCGGTACTCGCAAAGCATGAATGTATCCCGTACTCGGACAAGTCATCTTTAACAGATAAATCGGCTCTACATCAATATTTGAATCAATTCTTAACAGAGTGTATTCTTGCCAGCTATCTAATTCTATTGCTTGTAACTCTTGACAGATGCGCTCGTAACCAATTCCTTGAATTAAAACTCGTTTTAGTTCGGCATTATCTTCTTCTAATAACCATTGAGATTGCCATTGTTCCGGGTGAATTGCTCCATATTTTTCAGGTAATCTTACCCCATGATAGGCGTAGACATTGAAGCCTTGATAAGCAACTGCTGGCACTCCTTCACCGTGCAATCTACCTCGCTCGTCTAAGCGAATTGCCGAGGGTTTGGGAATGGCAACAGCTACATCCTTAAATGCCCACCACCAGCCACAATGCTTTGCAGTTGCAAATAAACCTTTTGCCTTTGAACAGTCAAAACCAAGGGCTTCAAAGTAGGCAAAATAGGCAAACCATTCAGCT